>CAVIVB010000325.1:0-2003 GCA_963645785.1 bacterium | reverse complement strand
CACAAGCCTCAAGCTTGAAGAAACCTTGGACATGTCCCTCCGTCTCAAAGTGGAACGTGACCGTCGAACTTCCCGCCTGGATCACATCAGCCTTCGACAAATCGGTCGGCTTCTCAACCCCGCTCCAAAGCACGTAGTAAAGCCCCGGCGTCGCATTCGTCACCGTGAAAACTGCCGCGCTCTCGCCCATCGCAAAATTCGCCGTCGCATCGTCCACAACCTTCTGAAGCGCCGTCTGCGCCGCATCTGTGAAGCCCACCGTAACATCCGTACCATTTGCCGTTGCTTCAAACAGCGCCACATACTTCGTAAGGTTATCCCCCGTCAACGTCATATCCCCAGGCGCCTTAATCAAGTCAGACTTATACGCATTGATGGCCGCAGCATACGCCGTCGCATCCGCCTCCGACGCGCACGTCGTGGTCGACCCCGCCTCAACAGCCGCATACTTCGCCTCGCCAGACTTCACCACAATCGTGACCTCACGATCCTGATCCATCGTCACCGTCAAATCCGCCGCGGCCATATCAAGCTCATACCCATCCTGGCACACCACCGCCAACGTCAACACCTCCGCATCATCCTTATCGCACTTGTACTGACTCTTCGTCTTGGTGAACACCGTCTCTTCCTTTGCCGCATCCGTCACCGTCACATTCTGAACTTTCGCCTCATCAAAGTTCAACGTCAACGTCGCCCAATCAATCGCGCAAATCGTATACACACCATCTCCATCCTTATCCGCAAACTTGTAATCCTCCGTCTCCGTATACGTTGTCACACCATCCGCATCCGTCCCCTTAATCCTAAAGTACTCACTCGTCTGCTCAATCGCCGTCGCCGACCCCTTCAACGTAATATCCCCAGCAACATCAATCCAAACCTCAGCACCCGCATCGACAGATTTCTGATTCTTGATGGCGATAAGCCCAGTCGAACCATTCGACGGCCCCTCAAACGAACCACCATTAATAAGCACGATGCCTGCCTTCGTCTCATCCACATCCGACTTCTCCGCGCGCACGCACTTACCACCATCAGCATTGTCCGTCTTGAACGTACCGCCATTCACCGTAATCATCCCCAACTGCACATTGAAAATACAGCTTGCCGCCGCCGCATAGAAGTTGCCGCTTTCCACGATAATATTTGCCGCGGCCGACCTCTCACCCGCAAGGAACATCGACGCACTTTCTATTGGCTTCTGCCACGTGCCATTCCCCGTCAACGTCAACGTCAAACCATCCACAAAGATACCATACCGCGGATATTCGTACGGGAAACCCACCACACAATTATTCTCAATCGTAATCTTCGTCTCATCAGCCCCCGCACCAACCATGTAAATCGTGTTAGTAAACGTAAAGTCCTTCAACACCGTCACCGTCGCAGTTTTAGCCGCAATCGCCGCCTGCAACGCCGCGTCAAATTCCGCATACGGAACCTCCCCAACCTTCGCAACCGCAGTCCCCTCTGCCGCCACAGTGAAATAACCATCCGCACCCTTCACAAACTCATAACCAGTCGCCTCCGTATACGTCCCATCTTCATTCGTGACCACAAGATATTGTTCCGTCAGCCCAATCGCAGCCCACGTACCATCCAGCTTAATATCCCCGTCAATATTAATCAAAACCTTCGCCCCCGCCGCAACAGACGACGCATTCTTAATACCAATAACCGCACTGGTGCCATTCGTAGGCCCCACAAACGTACCCCCATTAATAATCACCGTGCCAGCCTGCGTGCTATCCACATCCGACTTCTCCGCGCGCACACACCAGCCATCAGCATTGTCCGTCTTGAACGTACCGCCATTCACCGTAATCGTCCCCGTCTGCACATTGAAAAGACAGCTTGCCTTCGCCGCATAGAAGTTGCCACTCTCAACAATAATATTTGCCGCGGCCGACTTCTCACCCGCAAGGAACATCGACGCAGACTCCACTGGCTTCTGCCACGTGCCATTCCCCGTCAACGTCAACGTCAAACCATCCACAAAG
>CAVIVB010000324.1:0-2006 GCA_963645785.1 bacterium | reverse complement strand
CCCACGCTTCGCCAAACGTCTTCACGCTCGGTCCATCCAATTCAAATGTGTATTTCTTCTCGCGCACAATCTTGCCGGTCAAAATCTCGCGCACCTTCACAATGACTTCGCCCCGCACAAGCGCCTCGGGCAAATCCCACATCACCGTCACAACCCCGCCCGTCTCGCTACTCGCCGCGCTATCAAGCCCCACGACGAGCGGCGCATTATACTTTGCCGCCGCATACATCGCCGCCTTCCAATTCAATTCCCCATCAATCTTCGACCAACTCAAAGCCGGCCACCAATCATTCAACTGCCAATCGAGAACCCCCATGCAATATGGCATCTCGGCATGCAACCGATTCTGCGCCTTGCGCAAAACCCGCGCCTGCAAAACTTGACTCAAATAAATTTCTGCCGCGTCATCTTTCGCCTCGCCCAAATACGCCGCCACCGCACGCCGCACATCCCGCGCCAACACCGGCTTCTTCACATGATTCATCATCTCCGCCGAACCTAAATCAATCGTCCCAACCGATCGCTCCAAATAATCTGCCGCGGCATACGAACACCATCCATACTCCGACATAAATCTGACGCGCCGCTTCAAGAAGCATTCCGCCGTCTTCCCATCGGCCCGCTCTTCGCCCGACCAACAATGCGAATCACCCTTCGCTGGATTGAACAAATCATCCCCCCAACTCCGATCCCCCGAACACGGCGAACTCGGCCAAAAGACGCGACTCTCATCCGCCGCCTGGACCGCGTCCCCCACCGCCGTCGTCAAGCGATCACACAAACTAATCCACTTCGGCGTCTGCCACGTGCACCAGTATAATTCATTGTCCCCACACCACATCACAATCGATGGATGCGCTCTGAGCCTTTTCACCTGATGCGTCACTTCTTCCTGCACATTCTTCCGAAACGCCGCGCTATCCGCTGGATATTCCCCGCACGCAAACATCATATCCTGCCACACCATCAGCCCCAACTCATCACATATCCGATAAAAATGATGCGGCTCATACACCCCGCCGCCCCACACACGAATCATATTCGCATTCGCCGCCTGCGCACTCTTCAAAAGCATCTCCGTCCGCGCCGCCGTCCGCCGCGTCGCAAATGCCTCCGTCGGAATCCAATTCCAACCCTTCACAAAAATCTTCACACCATTCACACGAAAATAAAAACTCTCGCCTTTCCCATCCGCGTCCTTCTCGCGCACAACCTCAACCGTCCGCAAGCCCACCTTCCCCGTCGTAAATTCGCCTTCATCCGTCCACACATCATACGTGTACAGATTCGGCATTCCATACCGATGCGGCCACCACAACTTCGGCTTCACAATTTCAAATGTCGCCTCAACTTGAAACGCCCCACAATTCCGCGGCACTTTTCCCACCGCCTCCTTCTTCTGCCCCGCGAGCGCAAACCCCACATGCACCTCGTCCCCCGCCTTCGCCCTCTCCGTCGGCTCCAATTCCGCGACAACCGTCACCCGTGCCAAATCATTCGTCAACTCTTGCCGCGTCCAAACATAATTCACAAACGCCGTCCGCGACCGACGCAACTTCACGCCCTCCAATATCCCCACCGCCGGTAGCGACACACCCCAATCCCATCCGGCCTGACATTGCGTCTGCCGCATAAAATTCACATACTTCATCGTCCCACATCCAAAGCTCATCACATCCGCCCCGCGCCCATACTCCGCATTCCGCCTCTCGCTTTCCTTGCGCGGCGAACGAATCTTCACCTCCAGCCGATTCCCCTTCTCCTTCAAGAATCCCGTCACATCAAATCGCCACCAACGGAATTGATTGTCCGCGGCAAATTTCTTCCCATTGAAATCAATTTCTGCCGCGGGCGAAAGCCCACCAAACTCCAACTGCACATTCTCATTCGTCCAAGCCCCATAATCCGCCACGTCAAATTCCTTCACCAATCGCACATCCTCATCCGCAAAATGTTGCACCGCCCATTCATTCGTCCCAACAAACGGATCCGGCATCATCCCCGCC
>CAVIVB010000323.1:0-2009 GCA_963645785.1 bacterium | reverse complement strand
TCTGCCTCATCGAATACGATGTTCGCCATTTGTTTGTTCCTTTCGTTTTGGTTTGGTTGATTGAGCCCACTCAGGCCCGTCGCATATATATATCCGGGATTGACAGCCAATTCCACGGATTTTTTTTTTGAAAAACTTTTGCCGCGGGGTGGTGAGGCGTGTGTTTAATTGACCGTGTAGAACGTGTAGAGCGTGTAGAACGTTTTAGCCGTGTAGAACATAAAGAACATAGAGAGATATGGTGGGATTCGTTTCTTGTTGTATTTTTAGCCGTGTAGAGGTGTAGATGGTGGCGCGGAAAGCCGCGCCACTTGAGGAGGGGATTTTTCTTGGCGTATTGGGGGGAAGCGGGGCGACGGAGCGCCCCGCGGCAAAACACGGGATGCCGCGCGGACGCGCGGCACACTCAACCAGGTGCCGCCGCCCGCTCCTCACGGCTGATTCTTTTCTATTTTGGGGGTGCGTAGCATGTATTTTTGTTTGCAAATATGGTATAATGTGCTACATAAATAAAAAAGGGTAAATTCGGTCCGTGGATTGGGGGGTCAATTCCGGATATATATAGATAGAAAGGACAAATAGTCGTTATGGCAAAGATACTAGAAAGCCCGTATGACGGGCATTATGAACTGGTGGAACGCCCCGGTGACACGGGGGGAATTCCAGAGGCCCTGCTTTCGGCATGGGCCATCGAAGTGTACGGGGCGCATGTGTATGGGATGCTCTTCCCACGCAATCCCCTGGACGTTTACGATGACGGAATTGTTGAGATCACGAAATACCTCAGGCGTGATCCTGACAAGCAAATTAACACGAGGACAATCTTGCTTCATCGCACGGATCACAACGACCGTAAATGCATCAAGGCAGAGCGGGAGAACCACCGAGCGATTGAGGATTCAAAGTATGATCCTGCATTGCTGGAGGAAACTCTTGCCGATAAGCATGAGCCGAACGTTTTGGAGCGTCAGGCAATTGCGCGGCGGAATTTGCGCGTTCTTTTTGCGCGGCTTTCGGCCGAGGAGGTTGCCGATTTGCAGGCTTGGATGCAGGAAGATTGCAATTTCACGGACGCGGCGAAGGTGCGGGGGCTTCCCACGCAGACGTATCGTGATCACATGCAAAAGCACTTTGCGAAAATGCTTGGAATGTGCAAGAAACTTAGAATGGAGGGTTCGCTCGATGAAATACTTTGAAAACAAGGCGCAGGGGCTGGAGAAGCTTCTGCAGGTTATTGCCGCGGAAACGCAAGAACTCGAACGCGCGGGGCGTGATGTCTACGACCTGTACGAGTATTGGGCGGAAGCGGATGAGGATGATGCCGAAGCGGCGCATGATTTCATCGACGCCGCGTATGCGTACATTCGTAAGCTGGAAAACCTCGCTCGTTTGCAAGCGATGGCGATTGACAATTTGAAAACAAAAACAACGAAAGGAAACTAAACTATGAAACTGAAGGACAATGAAAAGATGGTTCTGCGCGAGGCGCAGTGTGATTATGTGTTTGTGTTTTGGTTGGCACGGACACTGGGGAATTCCCGCGATGCGGCACGGCGTGAAGCGGTGACGAGTGTCATGGCGGGTGCGAAGGTGAGCCGCGTCAAATTTTTGTTGGCGCATCATCGGCTGTGGGCGACGCATGTGATTCGTGCAAGCATCGCGGACGAGGCGTAAAAAGTGCCGCGGGGGGATTCCTCCACATTATGCAAAATGTGGAGGAATTTCTGCCGCGGGTTTGAAACGAGAAAGGAGAACCGAAGAAATGAATGGGACGATTGAGAATCAGTGTGAGCGGGCGAGGGCGGCGATTGAAAAAATTGCCGCGGAACTTGGGACTGATGAGCGCGGTGCATGGCGATTTGCTTTTAACTACTCTACGCGCGCGCACGCACGGCCGCGCACGGCTGCGCATACGGCCGCACGCACGGCTGCACCCGCGGCTGCGCGCGTTCTAAATTCTAATTCTAACTTAAGTACTAATCGTGTGTGTGTAGAGTCGGAAGGCGCGG
>CAVIVB010000322.1:0-2045 GCA_963645785.1 bacterium | reverse complement strand
CTTCCCAGAAGTGCGTAATGGAATCGCCCATAAACACGACATCGATATTCCCCTTGGAATCCACAATCTGATTGCGCTTGGCGAGGATGCGATCAGCCCACCAACACCAACCAATCCCGCCAATCCTTGACTTAGGATAGACGGTATGCGGCTCATCCATGCGGAACATTTCGCCGCGGATGCAAGAGGCAAAACGATTCGCAGGCCGCGGCAGTTTTCCATCCGACAACGCATAATCAATGTAAGGCTTGACAGCCGCAAACCAAATGTCGTAGCCATATTCATTGGGGTGAAGCCGATCCGGGAAAACTTCGGGCGAGAGCAACCCATCCGGCGTCAAGTATTGATCCGAAAAATCGCACCAGAAGATCGTTTCCCCATCCGCAAACTTTTGGATTTCCTTGTTCACGATATTGTTGCGCTGACGGTATCCATCGTTTTTATCGCGCCCGCGCGGAAAGATAGAGGTGAGCACAATAACGGCGTTCGGCTGCTTCTTCCGAATCGTGCGCAAGATTTCGCGAATACCCAGAATCGTATCAATCGGCGGCTCCTTCGAAAAATCAAAATGCCCCGTGTTGTTCGTGCCAATCATCAGGAGAATGCACTTCGCCTCATATCCATCAAGCTCACCATTCTGAAGCCGCCACAAGACATGCTCCGTGCGGTCCGCGCTCGTGCCAAGGTCCAACATCTTGTAATCGCCCTTCGACATATAGCGATCATAAAGTTGCCGCCCCGCGCCCTCCCAAAAGTGCGTAATCGAATCGCCAATAAAGACAACCTTCGCGCCGCCCTTCTTGACCTCTTCCATCTTCTGATTATGCCGCACCATCTGCCAACAATTCGTGTCCCCATTCCACGCCGTCGGCGTGACGGAACGAATCGCGCCAAATGTGCCCAGAATGTCGCAGCAAGTGCCGCGCTCAACAATTTTGTATTCTCTTTCATAATGATACCTTCTTTCTTTTTTAATTGATAAATCTTACTTGTTCGGAATCGTGATCAAACCCTTCGGCGTCGGAATCGTCGCGCGCATCCCTTCCGCCCCCGGAATGGGCTTCACCTCATACGTCGCCCAACCATCGCTCGTCGGCTTCACGCCCATCACTTCCGAAACAAAAATAAACGCCGGCCACGCGCTCCACGCATGACACAAACTCTTCGCCCACTTCCGCCCATAAAAACCATACTGCGCATCCCCCTTCTGCCGCGCATCAAACCCTTCCCAAAACGACGTCGCCCCCGCATCCAACATCGCGCCAAACACCTTCTCAAGCCCCTCATAAAACTCCTTGTAATGCCCCGTGCGCTTCAACGCAATCAACTCCCAACCATACACATACGGCGTCCCAACCGCCGGCAAATCCGCCTTCGCAAGCTCATCCCCAACCCGCTTCGCCTTCGCCGCATCCGCCACATCAAACACAAGCGCATACACATTCGCCTGCCGCGCAAAACCCGACTTCGCATCCCCCGGATTGACAAGATAAAGCCCACGCTTTTCATCCCACGCCGCCTTATTAAGCTCCGCACGCACCTTCGCCGCAAGCGCCCGATAATCCGCCGCGCGCGCATCCTTCATACGATCCGCCAAACGCGCCGCCGCATCCAACGCACCAACCCAAATCGCTTGCAACGCCGTCCGCGACTCAGGCCCAGCCCAATCAATAAACACCCAATTCAATCCCTTCACAACAAAACCATGCTCGTCCGTCCGCGAAATCAAATTCTCAATCCGCCACCGAATCCGCCACCAACGCTCCGCCAAAAATGCCGCGTCCCCAAAATACAACTGATACAAATCATGCGACATAATCGTCCACATCGAATACGTCACAATATCATTCACATCACTCGCATACGCATCCAACACCGACAACGACTGCCGCGCCACATCCGCATCCCCAAACACATACGCATCCGCCAACAGCGAAACCGTCAAATCCCCGCCCCACGGCAAACGATCACGCTTGAGCCCATCCAACAAAAAATCCGTCGCACACAACCTAAGCGTATGCGCCCCCACTTCCTGCATCTTCATG
>CAVIVB010000321.1:0-2060 GCA_963645785.1 bacterium | reverse complement strand
ACCTACACCTTTCATCTTCGTTCGCCCGACTTGACCGCGGCAGATATTGTGCGCTCGCTTGAACGCTTGCGCGACCCCGCTCTCGTTTCGCCAAATGGTTGGATGCTCAAATCTGTCGCGACCATCACCGCGGCGGATTCTCGAACGGTCGTCATTCAACTCAAATCGCGTTGCCATTTCTTTCCGTGGTTGATGGCGATGAGTCCTGCATCGGTGCTCAAGGAAGATGGTAGCGGAACAGGTCCCTACGCGCTCACATCCTGGCGCAAAAATCACGAAATGGTTTTCAAACTTCGCGATAAGTTTCGCCTCACGCCTCAATTTACAAACAGCTTCGACACGATTCGCTTTCTCGTTATTGATGATGCGTCCACGCGTTGGCTGATGTTCCTCAAAGGTGAAATTGATTTCCTCGCCGAAGTTTCGCGCGACAATTGGGACGCCATCATCAAGCCCGACGGCACACTTTGCGACGAACTTTCTTCCCAAGGAATTCGCCTTTATTCAAGCCCCACGATGGAGACGATGTACATGGGCATCAACATGCGCGACCCCATTCTCGGCCCCAACAAAAAATTGCGCCAAGCCTTGAACGCCGCTTTCAATTTTCCCGAATGGCAACGCTTCTATTCCTCGCGCATCATTGCCTCCACAGGCCCCGTCCCACCTGGCGTCGATGGCTACCTTGCCAAACCTTTTCCCTATTCATTTGACCTTGCCAAAGCCCGCACACTCCTCGCCGAAGCGGGCTACCCAAATGGCATCGACCCCGCCACGGGCCGCCGCCTGACCCTCACACTTTCCATCGGCCGCGCCTCGCAAGATTCACGCGAAATGGGCGAACTCATGGCCTCGTTTTATGACCAAATTGGCGTCCACCTCGAACTCTCTTTCCAAACGTGGGGCGCCTTCCTCAAGGCCGTGGACGAAGGCCGCGTCCAACTCTATAACATGGGCTGGGTCGGCGATTATCCAGACGCCGAAAACTTCCTCCAACTCTTCTATTCGAAAAACGTGAGCCCCGGACCCAACCATTCAAACTATGTTAATCCCGCATTCGATGCCGAATATGACGCGGCCATGCGCGGCAAAACTGCCGCGGAGCGCAACGTCCACTGGGCACGCTGCCAGGAAATCGTCCGTGAGGATTGTCCTTGGATTTTTACACACGTCAACCTCGCAAATTCGCTCGTCCGTCCACGCGTCGGCAATTATAAGCCCAGCGCCTTTTCTTACGGACACGAACGTTACTTGAAGGTCATCGGAGACGACAAATGAACACACTCTACATCGAACGCTCAACCGGCGACAGCCGCAATGGAACATGGGTCCGCAAACTTGACTTGACGACGCGCCCAGACCGCATCATCGTCGGCACAGGCCCCGGATCGTTCGCGGGCATTCGTTCCGCCCTCGCCTTCGCACAAGGCTACGCCATCGGTGCACAGAATTGTGAAGTCTTGGGACTCCCCAGCGCCTGCGCCCTCGCAGAAGAGGAACGCAACATCGCCGTCGTCGGCGACGCCCGCCGCGGCAAATTTTGGATCGCGCTCTTTTCCGGCTTCAAGAAAGTGAAGGACATCTTTCAAGTGGACGGCGCGGAAAATCTGCCGCGCTCGATTCCGGATGATTTCCAAGTCGTCACGCCGGATGCCGAACGCATCGATGAACTCCTCCGCGGCACTTTTGGCTCACGCTATCTAGGCGGACGCCTTCCGACTGTTGAAGGGCTTGAAAGATTTGTCGCGGCCAATCCAGGCATACTCAAACCCGAGCCTTTGCCGATTTATCTCAATCCCGCCGTACGGGACTGACCGTGCAGACCCTTGCGATAATTCGCACACATTTGTGGTGGGTGGGCGTGTTTAGTCGAGAACTTTGAAGGTTGGACCGGCACCTGAATAGGAGTCGAGCCCGCCAAAGGCGGCGCCTTCTCCTTCGTCGCTCGATTGTGTCGCGACAGATTTAATCTTGGGGCGCATACCAAAGAGAACTGTGCCGAGGCGGACCCAAGTTGCGCCTTCTTCGACGGCGATTTCATAGTCCCCGCTCATACCCAT
>CAVIVB010000320.1:0-2071 GCA_963645785.1 bacterium | reverse complement strand
TCGCCCACCCAAAGAAACCCCCTCTCCCAACCATTTTCTCCCCCTAAAAACTGCCGCGCATCCCAGTCAAACAAGCCCTCCGCGGCAAAAAAAGTTGCATCCTAACCAAATCCTAACAATTCTCTCATATTCGCCTCACACAGATATGAGATAATATGGGCGTCTTGAAACAAAAAGGAGAAGGCAAATGAAAGACATAGAAGTCGAAGTTGGTAAAGGCGGCGCTTACAAGCGTGCGGTCCTCATCAAGCTCGCGATTGCCGCGGTGACAATCGTGCTGCTGTTCGTTCTCAATTGGGTTGGAGGGAACCTCTGATGACGGCGAATATGCAGTTGTTGGCGACCGTCTTTGGCGCTCTCGCAATGTTCCTCTATGGCATGACATTGATGTCGGATGGGCTTCGCGAGACGGCGGGTGAGCGCATGAAGGCCATTCTTGGCTACATGACGCGCAATCGGTTCTTTGCGATTTTGGCTGGCACAATTATTACGGGCTTGATTCAGTCGTCGTCGGCCACGACGGTGATGACGGTTGGTTTTGTGAATGCGGGGCTTCTTTCGCTGACGCAAGCGATTGGCGTCGTATTTGGTGCGAACATTGGTACGACTGTGACGGGCCAGCTTGTTTCCTTCAACTTGAGTGACATTGCCCTTCCCGCGGTTGCGGTGGGCGTGATTGGGTTGATGTTCTCGAAGAAGGTCGTCACGCGCGGCGCTTGGCGAACGGTTCTTGGGTTTGGATTCCTTTTCTTTGGCATGAACATGATGACGACCGAATTGAAAGTGCTTGCAGAAATGCCGCGCTTCATCGCGTTCTTCTCATCATTTGATTGCACACCTGTGAATGGTCACTTGCCCTTTGGGTCGGTTCTTGGCGCAATTGCGGTTGGCACGGCTTGCACGATGATTGTGCAATCGTCGTCCGCGACAATTGGTATTACGATTGCGCTTGCGACGACGGGCGTCATTGGTGTGTGGACGGCTGTTCCAATTGTCCTGGGCGACAACATTGGCACAACCATCACCGCGGCACTTGCCTCGATTGGCGCCAACGCGAATGCACGCCGCACGGCTCTCGCGCACGCCCTCTTCAATTTGATTGGCACCTGCCTCGTCGTCCTCAGCTTTACGATTGTGACGACCGACCGCGACGGAATTGCCGCGCCGGTCTTCTTCCACCTCGTTGAAATGTGCACGGAAGGCCGCGGCCTCATGGGCGAAAATCCAGGCCGCTACGTGGCAATGGCGCACTCCATCTTCAACGTATCCAACGTAATTATCCTCTCGGCGTTCATCCCGCTCCTGGCGCGCCTGTGTGAAAAAATCATTCCGGAGCGCCGTCGTTCGAAGTCCTTGAACATGCTTGAACCGCGTCTCCTCGCGGCGCCTGACCTGGCGATTTCTGCCGCGGTCCGTGCGCTTTCCGACATGACGCGCCGCGCGACAACTCTTGTGAATGTGGCCGTCAAAGCGGGTCTTGGCGACGCGGCAGTTTCCGACGAATCACTTCATACGGCAGAAGATGAAGTCGACAGCCAACAGCTTTCTATTCGCGATTATCTCATTTCGATTTCGCAACGCAAGCTGAGTGAAAATGCCGCGCGCGCACTTCCTGAAATCGTCCACTGCATCAATGATGCCGAACGTATTTCCGACCTCGCGCTCATTCTTTCGCACCGCACCGCCAAGGGCCGCAATGACCTCACGCATGACGACCGCGAACTTTTGCGCAACATCCTTCATTCGATTCGTCATCTCTCGCGTTCGACACTCGCGGCGCTGAAAGGCGACTTGAAAGCGGCCGAATCGGCTAAGGCGCAAGAGCAGGAAGTCGTCGACCAAATTCGCAAGGTCAATGCACGCAGCGCGGCAAATCTTCATACAAAAGAAGCGGACGCTAAAGCGGATGGATTCATCCTCGTCGGCGTTCTCGCATTGATTCGGGATATCGCCCGGCACTTGGGGAACATCGCTTCGCGCGCGCCCCAAATCATCTAACCCTCTCCTTCCCTCGGTCAGGCTGACCGGGGGTTTTACCCTTTCCTTATATTAGTTAGGTGCGGTCCTGAGT
>CAVIVB010000319.1:1327-2086 GCA_963645785.1 bacterium | reverse complement strand
CTTCACCGCGCCGTCCAACTCCAACTCAACCACAAATTTCAACGCATAATTCTTCTTCACAATCGCCACCGGCACCACCCATTCATCCTCACACAAAATCCCTTGCACCGAACTCGACACCTTCGTCCCATCCACAAGCACACCCGCTACCTTCACACGTCCCTTCGCGCCCACCACAAGCGTCACACCATTCCACGCCCCGCTCGCCTCATCCTCCCACGCGATTCCCCACGGACCCACCGACTGTAACGCATTCAACGCCTCCTTCGCGGCACTTTTGTCCTCTCGCGCTTTCGACGCAAATAAATCACGCGCGCCCGCAAAATAATACTCTTCCCCTGCCTCCACATACTCGCCACTCAACCCATCCACCGTCAACTCAAAATCACCCTCGCCAAACCCTGCAATCGTCATCACTCCATCCGCATCAATTTCGCCACGATACACCTGCTTGCGCGCACCAGCCATCGCCACCGTCAACACAACCCGCGCACGCCCCGTCCGCGCATTCACCTTGCTCGCCTTCAACTGCATCGTCCCCACAAGCGTCCCCGCCGCATCATATATCACCGCGTTGTACACTTGCGCGCTCCCCTTCAACATCTTCACCACCTCATTCTCCGCGGCACTTTCCCCGTCGCCTTCGCCCACATCCCCACGCATATCCATCGCCATCAAAAGCCCAAACCACGCGCCCTCTTCGTCGCCCCCCAGCGCCGACTTCCATTCCGCCGCATACGCCCGCGCATAATACCCATT
>CAVIVB010000319.1:0-1212 GCA_963645785.1 bacterium | reverse complement strand
GCCATCCCAAATGGCGCCGCCGTGAAATTCGTCACTGCAAATTCCGCACCCGAAATAAGCGGCGGCTTCCCGCTAAAATAAACCTTCTCCAATTCAATACTGCTCGTCGCCATCACCGGCAAATTTGTTGTTGCCGAAAATGCCGTCCCATCTATGTTCGTCACCGTCGATGGTATCGTAATCTCTTTCACGGGCGTCCGCTCAAATACACTCCCGCCAATCTCCAATATCCCTTCCCCTAACGTTACCTCCTCCAGCCTGTCACAATAACTAAACACCCCACTCGCCAATTCCTTCACTCCCCCAGGCACCGCCACCGACTTCAAAGACTTGCACCCCGCAAACGCATTCACCCCAATGTTTGTCACCCCACTCGGAATCGTCACACTCTCCAACGCCTCACAATAATGAAATGCCTCCGCACCAATACTCTTCACTGTCACAGGAATCTCCACTTTCTTCAACCCCGTGCACGCATAAAACATATTCGACGAAATCGATGTCACACCATTCCCCAATACCATCTTTTCCAAATTCGCGCACCCAGAAAACGCATTTTCTCCAATCTCCACGTCCCCTGACCGATACGTCACACTCTTCAATCCCTGACACCCCGTGAACGCACCTTGCGCAATCTTCCTCACGGTCTGCGGCAACACCACCGCACTCAACCCCACGCACCCACGAAACGCATTCGTCCCAATCTCCGCCAAATCCTCAACTAGCCCAAGCGTCGTCATCCCACTACACCCCGCAAACGCCTGCTCCCCAATCTTCACTACACTCGACGGTATCGTCACCCCACCAAGCCCCCAACACCCATAAAACGCATTGTACTCAATGTTCGTCACGCCCTCCGGAATTTTCACACTCCTCAACCCAACACACGCAGAGAAAAGATTACTCGAAATCGTCGTCAAATTCTTCGAAAGTGTCACAGAGCTCAAAAGCGTACACCCCTGAAAGACTCCCGCGCCCAAATTCGTCACCGTGTTCGGCACCACCACCGACCCCAATCCGGAACAATTCATAAACGTCCCCGCGCGTACCTCGCCAATCGTCGATGGTATCGTCACGCTCTTCAAACTAATGCAATTCGCAAATACATTCGTTCCAATCTCCTCCACTCCTTCGGAAATCACCACCCCGCGCAAATTCTGCCGCGCCATAAAAACTCCATCCCCAATCCCAATAACGCGATATCCCCCAAGC
>CAVIVB010000318.1:0-2095 GCA_963645785.1 bacterium | reverse complement strand
ACCTAATTCCCCCTTATGTACGTATAAAGATGTGGCTCGTTGAGGGCGTTTGGCGGGATGTGGCGAGGCCTTTTTCGTGGAGGATGCGTTCGGCTTGGCGGGCGACGGCGTGGGAGGGTTCGATGATTTGGGCGCGGCCCGCGGCAATTTTTTCAATGAGAGGGGCGAGATGCGGGAAGTGTGTGCAGCCGAGGACGAGGTAGTCGGCGCCGGCATTGAGGAGAGGTTCGACTTTGGCGCGGACGATTTGTTCGGCGTGGGGTCCTTGAGTTTCGCCGCGTTCGACGAGAGGGATGAATTCGTCGGCGAGGGAGGCGAGGACGGTGACGGATTGGGCGAACTTGGATTTGGTTTCGTTGTAGAGGCGTCCGTTGAAAGTACCGGCGGTAGCGAGGACGCCGACGATGCCGCGTTTAGATTGGAGCGCGGCGGGTTTGATGGCGGGTTCGATGCCGATGAAGGGGATGTTGGGGTAGTGGGCGCGGAGGGTTTCAATGGCGGCGGCGGTGGCGGTGTTGCAGGCGACGACGATCATTTTGCAGCCGCGCGAGAGAAGTGCCGCGGTATTGGATTCGCTGAGGGCGATGAGGTCGGCTGTGGTGCGATTGCCGTAGGGGCAGTGGGCGGAGTCGGCGAGGTAGATGGTGTCTTCTGCTGGGCAGAGGCGTTTGAAGGCGTCGAGGATGCAGAGACCGCCGAGGCCTGAATCGAAGAAGCCAACGGGCGCGTCATTCATGGTTTTGTTGGGAGGCTTCGTAGATGGCGGAGCAGGAGGCGAGGTGAGGGATGGCGCCTTGTTTTGTGACGCGGACGCGGACGAATTTGACGCGGGGCGAGGCGAGGCATTCGGAGGCGGCGAGGTAGGCGGCGCGCTCGATCATTTGGCATTTGGCCTTTTTGAGTGTGGAGCGGATGCGGGCGGAAAGTGCCGCGTAGTCGACGGTGTCGTGGAGGTCGTCGGTGGTGATGGCGGGGGTATCGATTTCGAGTTCGGCATCGATGATGAGGCGTTGGAGGCGCATACGTTCATCGAGGCGTTCGCCAATGACGCAGTCGACATCGAGGGAATTGAGGGTGAGGCGCATAGGTGTTTATTCGTTTATATCGGTTGTGAGGCCTGGGATGATTTGGCGCGAGACGACGGTGATCCACTCGCCGAGGAAGGGGTGGCGGAAGCCGAGGGAGAGCGCGTGGAGGTAGAGGCGCGAGGCGGGCGGGCCGCCGTATTTGACGTCGCCGATGATGGGGTGGCCGTCTTCCGAGAAGTGGACGCGGATTTGGTTTTTGCGACCGGACTTGATGGAGACTTCGACGAGGGTTGTGTTGTTGCGGATGGAGATGGCGCGCCAATCGGTGTGTGCGAGTTTGCCGTAGCGTTCGTCTTGGACGCTGGAGACACACATCGTCTTGGGATTGTCGCGGAGGTAAGATTCGAAGGTGCCGTGGTCGGCTTCGAGGAGGCCTTGGACGCGTGCGAGGTAGATCTTTTCCGTGATTTCGTTCCAGTTGGCGCGGAAGGCGTTGGCGACGTGCTCGGCCTTGGCGAACATGAGGACGCCGCTTGTATCGCGATCGAGGCGATGGACGAGGTAGACGCGCTTGGAGGACTTGGCCTGGCCCTTGCGAATGAAGTCGTTGATGATGTTTTCGACGGTCGGTTGGGCGAGGCGAGCGGCGCGTGTTTCGAGCGGCGTATGAGTCGTGAGGAGGCCCGCGGGCTTGTCGACGACAAGCACATCGCGGTCCTCGTACAGAACCTCAAAAGGGAGTCTGTGAGAAGGCTTTCTCATGAGATGCGCTCGAAGATGAGCGAGGCGGGGGCTGGGGCTTCAGGAGAGAAGGTGAAGGCCTTGAGCATTTCCGCGGCAGTTTTTTCGAGCATATCGGGGCGCGTCGTTGTTTCGAGTGTTGCGAGTGGTGCGCCGACGGCCACGCGATCGCCGCGCTTGACGGCGAGTGTGACGCCTGCCAAGGGGTCGATGGCGTCGCCTGCTTTTTCACGGCCAGCGCCCAATTCGAAGGCGACGCGTGCGACGTGCTCGGCGTCGATTGCGGTGATGTAGCCGGATTGCATGGCCTGGATGCAGAACTTGGA
>CAVIVB010000317.1:0-2101 GCA_963645785.1 bacterium | reverse complement strand
GGCCTCACACATTGAAACCATCCGCGGCATTGGCTACCGCATGAATCCCTAATCCCTCACCACCATGAAACGCACGCTCTCCTCCGTCCTTCCACCTGTCCTCGCTCTCGTCGGCTTGGCGCTCTCGTGCCTCATCCTCTGGCGCCAAACCGCTCACTTCCGCGACAGCGTCGAAACGATTGCCGAGGACGTCCGCGTCAGTCTGATTGATATGACAGGCCGCGTTGTGTACGACACCATCGGTGCCGACTTGCCTTCACATGCTGACCGCGCCGAAGTCGAGGCCGTCCTCCGCGATGGCCACGCGCGTACCATCTTGCGCGAATCCGAAACGCTTCATGTCGCGACCCTCTACCACGCACGCCGCGTCGGCGATTACATCGTGCGTATCTCCGTCCCCTACCAAGCCGTCACCGATGCGCGCGATTTCGCCTGTTGGGGGCTTGTTGCCGCGGGTGGCTCCGGCGCCTGCATCATCCTCATACTCATCCTCCTCGCGCGCCGCAATGAGGCACGCATCGCACGCATCGCCGCGGAACGTGACGCCAAAGAAAAACTCCTCTCGGAAATGCGCAAGCTTGAAAATTTCCGCCGCGATTTCGTCTCCAATGTGACGCACGAAATCAAGACGCCCATCACTGGCATCCTCGGCGCCGTTGATCTTCTCTCGGACGACTCCTCCGCGGCACTTTCTCCCGCCGACCGCGGCGAAATCCTCAGCGTCCTTCAAAGCCAATCCAAGCGCCTCAACGCCCTCGCTGAAGACATTCTTTCCCTCGCCAAACTCGAACAATCTGAAACACTTCCACAAAAAGACTTCTCTCTCTGCGACGTCGCAGAAATTGTTCAATCCGCGGCCAATCTCGCCGAGCCAATGGCTCAAAAAGCGGACGTCAAACTCACGACAGAAATTGCCGCGCCGGGCACCTTCCTCCGCGAATGCAACCCGCGCCTCATCGAAGAAGCCATCACCAACCTCATCAACAACGCCTTGCGCTATAGCGGCTCGTCAACCGTCCAAGTCACCCTCGCTTCACGCGAAGATGGTAAGCTTCTCATCCGCGTCATCGACCACGGCATCGGCATTCCCAAGGCCGCACAACCGCGCGTCTTCGAACGCTTCTATCGTGTTGATAAAGGGCGTAGCCGCGAACTGGGCGGAACAGGTCTCGGCCTCGCCATTGTCAAACACATCGCCCTCCTCCATGGCGGCGATGTCGCGCTTGAATCCGAACCCGGCTCCGGCTGCACCTTTACAATCACAATTTAGCGTGGCCGCACGCGGCGAGTCGCCGTCGCAGTGAAAGGGTCTTCCGGCCAGTAGTGTTTCGGATATCTGCCGCGGAGGTCTTTGCGAACAAGTTGATAGCCTTCGCGCCAAAAGCCAGCCAAGTCCTTTGTGATTTGGACGGGCCGTTGGGCGGGTGAAAGAAGCGTCATCACAATCGGCACTTTGCCGCCCGCGACCTTCGGTGTTTCCATCAAGCCAAAGCATTCCTGCAAGCGCACCTCAACGGTCGGCTCATCGCCCTCGTAATGAATCGTCGGATGACTACCGCTCGGAACTTCCATTCGCGTCGGCGCCAGGCGATCCAGCTCGCGCCGGTCATGTCCCCACTCCGCCAAAATGAAATCAAAGACGCGGAACAAATCAAGCCGTTCCAAATCCTTCCATTTGGTGAAGCCCGAAAGAAAGCCCGGCAGCGCACCCAAAAGTGCCGCGTCATCTAGCGCCGGCCAATCGCACACACGATGCACAAATTGAATGCGAGCCAAAAACTGCCGCGATTCTTTCGTCCAACACGGCAAGTTCGCGACCCCCTTCGAACGGATGCCCACCATCATCGCATCAATGGCAAGCGCCTCATCCATCGCCGCGGCACTTTCCTTCAGCACCATCGCGCCCAATTTCCGCCGCGTCACACACTTGACACGCTCGTTCTGCTTGTCCCACTCGCAAAAAGGTTCGTCCTTAATTTGCGCGGCAAAATGTGATTCAATCTCATCTTCATCAATGGGACAGGCAAGAAAAATGCGTGCATCGCCCGCGCGATCATCGAGCTCGCAACACACAAGAAACGGCGTCTTCGCAAGCACATCG
>CAVIVB010000316.1:0-2111 GCA_963645785.1 bacterium | reverse complement strand
TCAGTCGGAACCTCCCCTGACACTGTCTCCGTTGCAACTTCAACGACAAGTCTAAAAGAATTAGCAGAACTTTGGTAACCATTCACAGCGTCAAAATAAATTGTCCCTATTCCATTTGTATAACAAGGAGAATAAACACATGCATTTGTAGAATTCAAGAAGATAATGTCTGCGACTTCATTTGAGGAGACGCCAATCAATACATCTGCCGACATCTTTTTGGAGCTCTGCGACCATGGAAGGTAATTCATCGCAGTCATTGGAAGTATTGCCTTCTTAGTCTTATTATATGTATACGCATTTCCTATACGCGCACTGGTCAGTTTCCAAATCACTGAACCATCCGAACCATAAAGCGTATGCTCCTTGCCCTTTTGGACATATGGAAATGCAGCTGTAAATTTATATGCTTCTGTACTATGACTCCAATAAGTCCCAAATTTTTCAGGTTCTGTTATCCAATATCCTTGTCCTGTTATGGCCTCTAACCCATTTCCTCCCGCATCATCATTCACCAACAAAATACGCCCATCCGCCGTATTCCCAACCGAAGTAATTGGATTACTACCAAGCACTTCATATTCAAGTTGATATTGTCCACCCAACAAAGTATAATCATCACCCAACCCCGACATCCTAAAAATCGCGGCATAAGTTCCGCCTGCAAGTGGCATCTCGCTCACTTCGGCTCCCCGCGGCAGTTTACGATAGGCAACCGCTACGTCTCCCACACGAAGTTTACCTTCTGAAATCACGCCAGGCGTCGCACCCTCATCCCACGAAGCCTGCGAAATAGACGGCTCCGTCACCCAATAGTTAATCCACACGCCATTACTATTAACAAGCCCATAATCTCCTGCATCACCAACCCGCGCCACACTCGCAACACCTGGATAATTCAAGCTCGTCGGCTCTTCGACCTTCTCATGCCAATACATCCGAATCGGATTTGCCGCGGTCGTGGATTCAGGCAAACAAACTCGAACCGAAGACTCCCCCGACACCTTCCAAATCAAATTTGAATAATTCAGCAACACATCATCCTTTGAATCTTCTGTCGGAGAATAAATAAACCGGAAAGAATCATTCTTCTGCCCACTCGTCCGCGCATACGAAAAGCCTGGCATTTTATCTTCTGAAATCTTAACATCCACCGCCCCCAAAACCGTGTTCGTAATGTCAATAAAGTCGGTATACTCTTCAGACGGATGCTTCCAAATGCGAAACGCTGAAATCGCTTCCGCTTCAAACCAGTTGTCCGTCTCTGCAATAAATGCCCTTACCTCATAAGATCCCGCGTCAGTCGGTTGCGTTAAAGACCAATCTGTCGCCCCCGCTGCACGATAATAATATTTAACCTCGGAAGTCTGACCATTTTTTACTTCCGTCACCGTTGGTGAGCATGCCGTAGCACCCATTTGCCAATCAGCTAAACTCAACCCATAAATCTCTTTTGTACCCTTCTCAATTTTCCAATTACATGATACATCCGCCGTCCCGCCAGCCTTCCATTTACAATTAATTTGCATCGCCGAATTATACTTCAGAGAAGCAACAAACTTATACTCCCCGGCATTTGTCTTTTCCCCATCCGTAATCTCATAAAACGAAACATCCTCTAGAACAGAGTTCGTATAACCAACCTTCTCCGTACCATCATAAATAAGCCCCGTACGTGCAACAGGCTCATTTACAATCTTTTGTGCAATCGTCCAGTTAAACGTCTTCGGCCCCGTTTCCCCATCCGACCATTCAAGTCCAGATTTAAGTGTCGCAGTAAATGAATAATTCCCCGCATCCGTTGCACTCTCCACACCCTCAATTGTATAGAACGCCCGATTCGGATCATCCTTATCAAATGCGTGTTGTTCTTCATTATTAAAAATAAGACCCGATGTAAGTTCTGGAATCTTAACACCTTCCTTCAAATACACCGTAACACGAACAATCAACGTACCACACCCACCATGACCAGCGACAGCAGTCGTATAAGTTCCGCCGCCACCGCCGCCACCGCCAAGGCCATCAGTTCCATTTACCATCAAAATCTCCCAGTCTGCAATCTGGGAGGCTTTGTTTCCTCCAAGCCCCTTGCCGCCGCCGCCTTTTCC
>CAVIVB010000315.1:0-2111 GCA_963645785.1 bacterium | reverse complement strand
TTCTGGGAGATTATGGCTGTTTTTCAGGGTGAAGAGTTTGCGTGCTTGAGCGAAAGGGCGGAAAGAACAATCGCCCCAAAGCCAAGGACCGCAAGCAAATCTGGAATTTGACTAAAGAAAATGAATCCCAAGATGGACGTAAAGATGATGTTGGAATAATCAAAGACGGCAATGTCGCGTGGCTCAGCAAAGCGATACGCCGCGGTCACGCCAAATTGTCCAATCGCCGCGCCCGCTCCCGCTCCCAGCAAAATAAAGAATTGCGCGAGCGTCATCGGCGTATAATGCCAAAGTGTGAAGGGAAGCGAGGCGAAACACGAGAACGCACTAAAGAATAAAACAATCAATGTGCCATTCGTTTTGAGACGACCGAGCTTATGAACGCACGCATATGCAAAGCCAGCACACGCACCACCCACCAAGCCCCACACCGAAGCCATGTGAAGCGAAAGGGGTTTCATCACAAGAAGCACGCCAAAAAATGCACCAAGAAGACAAAGTCCTTGACGCCGCGACACTTTTTCGCCCATCATCATCCACGCAAAAAAGACAGTGAAGAATGGCGCCGTTTTGTTGAGAGTCATCGCTTCACCAATCGGAATTCGCGAAAGCGCATAGAAGTTGGCAAAGATTCCGATTGTGCCGAGCGTGGAGCGTCCCAGAAGATAAAGCCATTGTTGAGGCGTAAGGCGAGAAAAAGTGCCGCGCTCTTCCGCGGCAGTTTGCCTGCGCTTCTGGTAAAATACACAAAGCGCGATGACAAGTGCAATGGCATTTCGAAAGAAACTCTTTTGGAAGCTGGAAACGTGCGCACCGTAATCATCGCAGAGGCGAACAAAGAACGCCATCAAAGCAAAGCCGAAGGCACTCGCCAAGATACAGACGATGCCGCGGAAACGTGCGCGCGAATCGGTCATACTTCAAAATCAAGCGAAGGCGCCACATCCAAATCAAGCGCAGCATCCCCCATCCGATTGTGGCGATACGCGGCAAGACCCGCGATCATGGCACCATTATCACCGCAGTATTTGGGCTTGGCCATAAGGAGTTGGACGCCGGCCGCCGCGGCAGTTTCAGTGAGGACCGTGCGCAAACGTGAATTAAGCGAGACGCCACCACCCACGATAAGCGCTTGATACTTGCGCTTCTTGAGCGCGTGCGCGGTGCGATCCGCCACAACTTGCACAATGGCTTCTTGATAGGACGCAACAATGCGCGGAATTTCACCCTCCGCGGCCAATTTTTCCGCTCCGCCTTGTTGTTGCACATAGCGAAGGAGCGCCGTCTTGAGACCAGAAAAAGAGACGCACAAATCAGCATCAAGTCCGGCAAGCGCACTCACACCTTCGCGTGGCCGACCCTTCGGAAATGAGATTAAGTTCGCAAGACCATACTCACGCGAGATCTTATCAACCTTGGGCCCACCTGGATAACCGAGACCAAGAAGCTTGGCGGCTTTGTCAAAAGCTTCACCCGCAGCGTCATCAAGCGTCTGACCAATGATGGAATAGGTGCCATATTCAGGGACGTCTACCCATGTGGTGTGGCCGCCAGAGATGGCAAGACCGAGCGCAGGCGCGGCACTTTTTGGATCAAGCGCAGGCGCCGGCGTCCCAGTATCATAGAGAAACGGCGTATGCAAGTGTGCCTCAATGTGGTTGATACCAATGAGCGGCACGCCAAGAGAAAGCGCAAGACCTTTGGCGGCGTTGAGACCAACCGTGAGCGCAGGTGAGAGACCTGGCCCATACGTGACCGCCACCGCGTCAATCTTTGCCGCGGGATCGGAGACGACCGTTTGATAATTCGTGAGAGCCGTACGGATGACTTCGCTAATCTTTTCGACGTGTGCACGCGAAGCAATCTCAGGAACGACGCCACCGTAGGGGACATGCAAGGGGATTTGCGTGTAGACGACGTTGGAAAGAACCTCGCGCCCATCGCGCACCACCGCCGCGGCAGTCTCATCGCAACTCGTTTCAATGCCGAGAATCGTCATGGCCGAATCAAGCAACAGTAATATCTTTGGTCGGGCGTTCCTTGAGAATGCACCAGAAAACGATATAAACAATGAGCGGCAAACCCGTGAAGAAGAACGCAACGATCGCGGT
>CAVIVB010000314.1:0-2122 GCA_963645785.1 bacterium | reverse complement strand
GGTATATTATACCATATTTCGCCGCGCTTGTGTGGAACAAAATGAAAAAACTTTTGCCGCGCCGCCCCTCACGTCAATCCCATCTGCCGTATGAGCGCGGCAATTTCCGGCGCCCGCCCACGAAACGCCTTGAACACCTCCAATGCATTCTCGCTCCCCCCCATCGCCAAAATCGTCTCTCGATAACGTGCGCCCAACCCCTTTATTTTCGCCTCATCGTGAAGCCCAGCCTCCTCAAACGCACCAAACAAATCCGCACTCATCACCTCCGCCCACTTGTACCCATAATACCCCGCCGCATACCCGCCCGCAAATATATGCGTGAACCCACACAAGAACCGATCCTCCTTCACAAACGCCAATCCAAAGTGCTCAAAGTTCTTCTCCTTCAACCCATTCGCGTCAATCGAACCCCCCGCGAGGTGCAACTCCATATCCGTCTTCGCAAATGCAAGTTGCCTCCGACACGCCGTCGCCGCTCGAAAATTCTTCGCCGCCTTCACCTTCGCCTTCAACTCCTCAGGCACCCGAATCCCCGTCCGCTCATCCAAACACCAATTCTCCATAAACTGACTCGCCACCTCCACCGCGTCCCATTCCACCAAATTAATCCCCGCGGCGTCTTCCTCATCCACCCGCGTCAACATACACTGCAACGCATGCCCAAACTCATGAAACAACGTCTCCACCTCGCGCATCGGCATCAACGTCTTCCCATTCTCATCTGGCGCCTTCTGATTCAACACCACCACCGCCAGCGGCAACACCGCCTCCGCTCCTCCCCCTCGCACCGACCGATTCCGAAACTCATTCATCCACGCCCCACCCTGCTTCGAACCCGGCCGCGCATACGGGTCCAAATAAAAATGCGCAATCCTCTTCCCACCTTCCTCAACCGCAAAAAATCGCACATCCTCATGCCACACGCTCGGCTTCTCCTTTACCTCTTTCACATCCACCCCAAACAAAAATTTCACCAACCGAAACAACCCCGCCAAAACATCCTCAAACTCAAAATACTTCTTCAACTCATCTTCCGAATACGCATACGTCTTTTCCCTCAACCTCTCCGCCAAATACGTCACATCCCACGGCGCCACATCCGCCCCCAACGCCGCCGCCTCCTTCCTCGCAACCTCCACCGTCGCCACATCTAGCTCATCGATCATCTTCATCACCGCCGCAACCGACGGCGCACTCTTCGACGCCAGCGACAACTCCGCATAATTCCCATACCCAAGGAGCGCGGCACATTCTTTCCTCAACGCCAAAATCTCCGGAATCCGCCGCGCATTCACCTCCGCCGCTCGCGTCGACCGCTTCCGATACAACGCCTCCCGCACGCCCCTGTCCGGATTATGCTTCATCGCCTCCACATACACCGCATCCGCAATGTCCGGCGTCGTCGCATCAATGACCGCATTCGCAAAGTCCGCAGAAAGCCGCGCCTTCTTCGCCTGTATCTCATTGAACTTTTTTCTCTTCTCTCCATCCAATCCAACACCCGCGAGCTCTGCCCCTTGCACCATCTTCTCCAATATCCGCCGCCGCACACCACCTTCACTCATCTTCCCCAAAATCCCCTTCTCCGCCTCATAAATCTTCTTCGATTGACCCACCCTGAGCGAAAACGCCACCATCCGCGGCTGAAATTCTTCTTCCAACTTCCTCAACCCCTCCGTGTTCGCCACCCCCAATAAATGACCCACCATCCCCCACGTCTGCCACAATTCCCTCGTCGCATCATCAAGACCCCACACAAGCTCCTCATAACTCGGCGCTTCCTTCGCCTCAATCGCCGCCACAGCCACCTCCGCCGCCTCAAGCATCCGCGGCAGTTCTTTCGCAAACGTCTCAACATCCGCATGCGCCCAATCTGGAAATCTATTTGTCATTTTCTAACCTTTCTAAATTCAATGGAAATATATTATACCATATTCCGCGGCACTTTTCAATCCCCTCCTCCAAAAATCTGCCGCGCACACACCACTCTTCTGTCCCGCGTTTTGCTATGCCGCGCTCGCACCCGCTTGCGCGCCCTTCGGGTTCTCACTTCGTTCGAAGGTCCCCTCCGATTCGCTTCGCTCATCTTCGGTGCATTTTCGCGGCATTACAAAGGGGG
>CAVIVB010000313.1:0-2123 GCA_963645785.1 bacterium | reverse complement strand
TCGCTCAAGGGTTGATTAAATTGAGAAGCTTGATTAAACATTCCGTTCATGTTCATATTCCTGCCAAGCGACATTCTCTATGAATTCCATAAGCTCAACCGCTGGCTTATTGGGCATAGACAAATTTGCGATCGCCGCATCAACATCCTCGACGAGTACAAAGATTCGGCGCAATTCCTGAGCCGCCTCAAGCGATGGACTCTTACGCCACTCATGAAGGCGCCGCCCCATCTCAGCAACAAAGGAATAAATGTTTTGCTCGGAAAGGCAGCACTCAACAATCCACGACGTTCCCGCGATTTCATTGGAGTCAATCTCGTAATCGCCATAGAAGAGATACGGTGCGCCACGATACTTATCAAACAAAGGTCTAAAGACATCATGACTATATCTTCCAAGATTGCATCTCTGCGGCAGCTTTGAACGCACCGCTTGCCGCACCTTACCATCCTTGCTTACGATCTCCCGCATATCAAGTCCACCATTTGAGACTTCCGACCAAGCATTATACAGCTCTGCGATGACACCGCGCGGATCGCCTTTCGCCTTAGACGAGATCTTCCCGACCATCGTCTCCAAGGCAATACCATTAACCCACGACAGACGAACAGCCTCTGACAGCTGCGGATAAGAATATGACCAAGTGCGCTTAACCATAAACCCGCCAGTCACGTCAACATGCTTAATTACTTTCTTAACCGTCTTCCAGAATTCTAATTTCTTGGGGTTTGCGATATTGTGCAATGCAGGCGCATACGGAGTTGCCTTAAACATGTCGTTCGAGAAAGGTTTCGTCAGCGGTAGATTGTCATAGCAAATTAACCGCTTGCACCAAAGACCTCGATACGGCTCGCTCGCAACATTATCGGCAAAGATCTTGCTAAAGTAAGATCCTGCCATAAAGGCATATCCGCTCGGATAACATCCGTCATCTCGCACAATCTTATTCCAATACGCATTGAGATACTGATACGCATTAAGAACTGCGGCCGCATCCTTCATGTGATCGAGGAATGTCGCAACATATTGCTGCACGTCATGATCTTTCGACGTCATGATCCGTATGATCGTCTCACCGTCTTCATGACCACGTTCATCACCGGCGAATGCCTGCCGAAGCCCATACGGATCATCGCCAATCTTCGTTACCTTATCTTCAGGCGCTTTCAAGAAGAACCCTGAACTAAGGACCTCGTAACCATGATGCTCGCCAAAGTACACTTGCTTATGGGCAATGAAACAGATCAATCCGCGACCCCAGTCAATCTGCTCCCTGAAAAAATGTGGAATACGAATCATCTCTTTGCATCGCCCAGATTCCGCATCGATCTCATGCACATACTTGTCACTGGTCTCGGCCTCAAACGCAACAGGCGTCTGATCCTGCTTGTGCGCAGGATAGAATACGAGATGCTTCTGCAAGTTCCGATCGCAGAACGAGATCCAGTATGTAACCACAAGATCATCGGTTCCCAGATCGCGTCTCCAGACAACGCTATGCGGAGGCTCACCACTCGCCGCGACATTCTCGTGTTGCGGATCATAAAGATGGAATTTGTAAAACAAGTTCTCGCAGCCCCGAGAATCATCATGAGACACGCACAAGGCAAAATAATCGCTGTCATTCTTTGCCAGCGACTCATTCATCAGAAGCTTATTACCAACAAAACTCCGCTCGTCCAGACGCACCAAGCTTGTATTTCCACGCAGCACAAAGACAGTATCAAATTCTGAAGAGGTTGTGATTCGGCACTGCAACTTTTCAAAATCCCTGCGGGACAGGTCATGTACAATTCCGCTTCCCGCACGTTCTCGCGGAATCGGTATGACCTGCTTCCCGGCGGCAAAATAAACTCCCGTACGTCGCACAGGTAAAGTAAGTTTGAATCCATGACAAGCGACTTCAACACGAAGGACACGAGGCGGCACATCCACAAGAACGTCATCGTCGCCGATGCGGATCCGCAATTTTCTGGACTCCTCAATGTCAAGTGCTTGATCAAAAGCATTCAACATGAGATCATCGACAAACGTCACCGCCCGCTTGAAGAATTGTTCTCCGTCTTGAGAACATATCAACGCCCCTTGCCGCCAAAGCACAGACTCTGGCAAATTCCAGTCTC
>CAVIVB010000312.1:0-2142 GCA_963645785.1 bacterium | reverse complement strand
GTGATGGCGTGACGAGTGAGAATGCGAAGACGAAAGTTTTGACGGTGACGATGGACAGCGCGAAGGTGGTGAAGTGCTGGTTTGACCGCGCGTGGAAACGTATGGATGGGACGACGGAGGTGACGCCGCTTGGGTATTTTGCGACGCGAAGTGGTCCGACCTGTTCGACCATCGTGTTTGACGGATGCCACGCGTACATCGTGAATGCGGCGGAATGGGCTTCGGCGTATGGGGGGGTGGAAGGTGCGTATGGTGGTGCGGCGATGACGCTTTCGCCTGGTGGGCGTGTCAATTTTACATTGCCAGTTTGGGCGAGCGAGAAGTATACGACGGGGAAATGGACGTCACTCCTTTATGCGCATACGCTGGGCGCGGCAGAACTGGTGGCGGGACCGAACATTACGGGTTTTGGCTCGTATTCGTGGCATGGCAATTTTGGTTCGTGGCCGAATTTGGTGCATGTTGAAGGTTTCAAGGAATTGGATCAGGCGGAGATTGTGCCGCAATTTACGGGTTCGGGCGTGACGAACGATGTTATGGATTTGACTCCGCCGAATGCGGTGTATGTTGTGCCTTATGCGTTTAGTGGGTCGAAGGTGAGTGGGACGGTGGTGGATTTGCCGAAGGTGCAGAAGATTGGTTCGCAGGCGTTTTCTGGGACGGGCATTACGACTGTGATTGCGACGAATGCGGCGCTTTGCGAGATTGGAAATAATGCGACTAGCGGGAGTGCATTTAGGGGGATGAGTGCGCTGACGTCAATTGTGATGTGCGCGACGAATATTACGAAGCTTGGTTGGGACTTTGCGTTGCCGCGTGTTTCCGAGCTGTGGTTTACGTCGACGTATCCCGCGCATCTTATTGGGCAGAGCCGAGGGTTGGCTAATTGGACGACGTTTGAAAAGAGTCATAATACATATATTTATGCATCGAAGAAGCTGGCGGGTTGGAAGGAGCATGTGTTGCCGGTTTCGGAATTTACGGAGACGGAGAAGGCGTTGATGCCCAGTGGGTGTTTTGGGATTGTGACGAATTATCTTGACTCCAGCGGCAGGGCGATTGCGACGATGACCAAGCGTGCGTGGGCGGTGCATCGGGCGTCGCCGGATGATCCGACGGGGTTGTGCATAAGGATACAGTAAAGGGAGAGCCAAGGAGCGCGGCAGATTTTTCGCGATTTGAGATTGTAAAATATAACAGAATAAGGTATAATACGCATTATGAAAAAGTTGAATAGATTCGGTTTGTTGGTGGGTGCAAGTGCGATGTGTTGGACGGCGGGAATTTTTGCCGCGGTTCAGCCGAAGGTGATTGACCCGAAGTCGTTCAAGGTTGAGGTGAAGGGGGAGGGGAAGGACTTTGCGGTGAAGACGAAGGTGATTCAGACGGCGAATGGGAAGGCGCTTTATTTTGAGATGCCGCATGTGCCGTACAAGGGCGTGACGGTGTTGATTCCGCTTGGCGATGTGAATATGATTGACGATTTGCCGACGATTGATTTCACGGTTGAGCAGACGCAGAAGGGTCGCGCAAAGGGGTCATACAAGAGTGCGGTTGGGGATATGACGGAGCCGCGGATTGGGGTGGCGACGAATTTTGTTACGGGGAGTTATACATCGCGGATTCATTATGAGCCGGCGCATGAGCCGCATTGGGCGAGTTGGACGGATGCGCGCAAGATGCGGAGGTTGGATATTTTCTTCCCGGCTGATACGTGGGATGATGCGAAGGCGGTGCAGAAGATTACGCTTTCGGCGGTGAAGTTATTGCCGGAGAATAAGTGGAAGGGGACGGAGCAAGATAAGGAATATCATAAGTGGTTGAAGTTTTGTGATTCGTATGAGGCGGACCTTTCGGATTCGTCGAAGTACTTGGAGCCGCCTGTGAAGGGAAGGTTGAAAAAGCCGATCAAGCTTGTGAAGAAGGCGAATGGGAAGAGCGTGGCGAATTGTGAGATTGTGGTGTATCCGGATACGTACAAATCGGTTGAGCTTGCGGCGCGGGAATTGCAACATTGGATTAAGGAGATGACGGGGGTGGAGGTGCCGATTGTGACGGAAGCGAGCGCGGGAAAAATGCCGCGGATCCATTTGAATAGTCCGTGGGCGGCGAAGAAGTGGGCGAAGGATGTGGAATGGTTGA
>CAVIVB010000311.1:0-2144 GCA_963645785.1 bacterium | reverse complement strand
CAACTAAACACCTCATTCATCCTCACCGGCCACTCCCAATACTTCATCACCTGCGCATACGCCGTCGCCACACACCCACACGCATATCGCCCACGATACTCACCTTCCGCAGACGCACTCGCATCAATCGGCGTATAATCATTGTACGGCTGCCACTGACTCCACTCCGTCTCCAAAAGTGGCAATACGCTCTTCGCCAAGCTCGCCTCATCATACGTCACACTCGCCGTCGAAATCCCACCATTGAAAAGTGACGAAATCCCGCCCTTCCCCAACAACAAATCCCACTTCGCCTCGCGCCGCTCACTCACACCCGACCCCTCATCCGCCGCGCTCGCCAAACTCACCGACATCAACCCCGCGCTTGCATCCGCCACCGCCGCCTTTGCCTTCGCCACCGCCGCATTCGTCTGCGCACTCTCAATCATCTCCGCAAACGCCGTCCCCGCCTCAGGCTCCACAAAGTCATTCCGCGAAAATGCCACCACTGGCTCCGCGGCCGTATTCCCACTCAACAAAATATACCCGCTCGGCTTCAACGTCACCACCCACAATCCATCTCGCGCCGTCGCATCCTTCACCGAACACCCAATCAACAAACTCGACCCCACCCCATCTTTCTCAATGAAGTTCTTCGCAACAACCCGTGCGGTGATGAAATTCAAATCTGCCGCGACCGCGACAAATCCAATCAGCATCACACAGCCGTGCACCAACCATTTCACACATTTCATTTGTCTCTTCTCCTTTACCTTTTCGACCAACGCCCTACATTATACCATATTCTCGCCCCCAATGCAAGGTGAAAGGACAACCTGCCCACTAAAAAAACGCCGCGTTCAAGACCGATACGCCACACTTTCAAACACACCTCGCGTGCCTCTTTCAAATTTTCCGCATAACCTAGCCAAGTTATGACCATAATCCAGCCAAGTTACGGCCATAATCCAGCCAAGTTACGGCCGTAAATCCCCTCTCTTTTCCGCGGCACTTCGAATTATTTCTTTTCTTTGCCCTTGGTGGAAAGGTCAACAAACCCAGAAATAGTATGCGTCAATTGTTCAACAAACTTGTCGCGGCGCTTGGCAACACTCTTCGGCATCTCCGCCTTGAGCGCCTTTTCTTTGAGCGCCGTCAGCCGCGTCACATAGCCTTTCCCCTTCTTCTGCACAAACGCGCGCATCGTCTCTTGGCTCAATTTCTGGTCGCCGACTTCCGCTTTCAAATCTTTTTCAAGGTCGGTCATGATGGCCATCCATTCATCGGTCAGCGGCTTCATGAACTTTTTGACGAGCGGCGCGCGCTTAATCTCCTTATCCAAATACTTCAAATACTTCGCGCCGCCCCCCTTGCGATAGCCCGTCGAATGCAACACCTCGCCTTTTGAATCGAGCAAAATCACCGTCGGATATCCGCCCACATGATAATACGTCGCGAGCTCCTGATTGCGTTTCGCGAGGCTCTCCCGCACAAGCGTTTGATCTTGCGGAAAGTCAAGAAACACAAGTTCATACCGATTCGTCGCTTCCTTGATAAATTCCTCATCGCTCAAGATTTCCTTCTCGAGCCGCTGGCACCAAATACACCAATCTGAACCCGAAAAAACAGCCACAACCACGCGTCCCGACTTCGCGGCATTCGTCATTGCGGCATCAAAATCATCCGTAAAACCTTTCGGCGTCGACTTGCCAACCTCCGCGGCAAAAGTCATCAGCGCACCCAAGAACGCGAGAGTAATGGTGAGAATGAGTTTTTTCATATGTGGTTTCTCCGTTAGTTGATTTTTGTTGCAGCGACAAGCCAATGTGGCATCGGTGGCGGCACTGTTTGCGTTTCGCCAGGTTCGAAGCCTGCCTCGCGCATCCAGCCCTTCAATTCGCTATCCGCAAACACCCACCCATTCGCGGTCGTCAGCGCCATATTGAGTGCAAAGAGCGCGGAAAACTTAGGCGCGGTGTGCGTCGCATCCGTCATCATATCGAGGACGTAAACCTTGCCGCCCACCTTGAGCGCACGATTCGCACGTTTCAAAATATCGACAATCTGTTTGGGCGATTCTTGATGCAACGCGCCAAAGATCGTGACCGCATCATACGCGGCACTTTCATATTCATCGGTGTGATAATTCCCGGCACGGCATTCAA
>CAVIVB010000310.1:0-2157 GCA_963645785.1 bacterium | reverse complement strand
GCTGAGCCCATTCGCACCCAACCGAATCTCAAGCTCATGCCCCTTCGTCTCAATCTCAAACGCCCCCGATTCCACATCTTCCATCGTCCCCTTGATGGAAAGCTTCTTCTCGCCCACCATCTGCACCGAAATTGTCAACTTAGACGTCGCCACATCCGTCTTCTTATTGACCTTCTGCTTCGCCGCCTTCACCTGGATCGACCCCATCAGCGTCCCCTCATCATCCACAATGCACCCATTGTAAACTTGTGCCGCGGACAAATCAGCCACCTCAACCTCATCCGGGTCTGCCAAATAATGCTCCATGTCTGGGTCATCCGGCTCCGGGTCGTCTGGCTCAGGGTCCGGCGGTGGCGTCGGCGTCGGATCATCACCCTTCCCTGTCACCGTCAATGTGCCGTAAACCCTCGCAATCGAATAGTTCGCCGCAAGCATCCCCGCGTTCAACGTATACGTAAATGTATTCTTCGACGAACCAACGTTCGTCTGCGAACCTGTCACCGCATAACTCGCACCCTCGCCCGCGGCAAATCCATCACCCGAAACCGCCACCTTCCGCGACACCAACGCCTTGCCATCATAAACCTTGCTCGCACTCGCACTCGTCAACGTCACCTTCCGCGGCGAAATGGCCACACTCGCCGTCTTGTAAATCGTCGTATACCCCGTCGCCGAAACACGACAATATATCGTCTTCGTCTCCGCATTCGTCATAAGAAGCGTATTCACCCACGGCCCATTCACCGCCGCCGCATATTCCACCTTCGCACCAGAGGCCGGCTTCGTCACCTTCGCCGAAACCCCATGCCCCTTCCCATCATACGTCGCCGAGACATCCGCCACCGTATACTCAACATTCGGATCCTTCTTCGGCACCGGATCATCCTTGCTATTCGGGAACGAATAACTCGTCCACGTCAAACTCTTCAAATTCCCAAATGGCGACTGACACTGCAGCCCAATCTGCGCAATCCACGTTGACTTCGCCTCCGTCACCATGTAATTCCCCGAACGACTCTTCGAAAGCGCATGATCCAAAATCACCGTGTAGAACGTCAGCGCACCACGCTCATGATACTTATCCCACGTATACTCCGCTGGCAAATATCCAGAGTTCTGATCCCAATACCACCGCGCATACTGCGTGTAATTCGGGTTCGTCACCTGGAGATAACGCCCCGTCGTCGACACCACCAATCCCTTCTGAATCGTCGACGTAAGCTTGGAATAATCCTTCGAATCCAATGCCGAAATCATCTCACTCCGCGGCACTTTTGCCGCATCCACAAGCGTAATATCCCACTCCGTCGGCTCCGTCGCAATCCCCTCCCGCGACACATTCATCCCAGACCAGAAAAGTACCACACCCGACTTCGCCTCATTCCTCGTCTCGACCGCCGTAAATGTATAAGGCGACCATGTCACCTCCTTGAGACTACCTAAACCCATCTTGCACTGATTACCAAACCTAGGATCATCCGTCTTCAAATCAGTCAAGATATAAAACCCATTCTGCCCAGCCAAAAGCTCATGATCCAACACAAGCGTATAAAATGTGAGGGACGTCGCCCCCTCATACTCAGACGGCATGGGTGCCGCCTGCACATTCCAATAACCATTCCCAGATGCCGTATAAACACACCCCGTCGTCGTATAAACCGTCCCCTGCTCAAGAGCCGCGGCAAGCGTCTCATAGTCATTCTCCATGAGCGCAGTCAAAACCACCTCCCGCGAAACCTTGGCATTGTCTAGAAGCGCCATCCGCCATTCAGTCGGAGAATTCAAAACCCCAGAAGCCTGAATAGAACTAGCTTCCCAGTGAAGCGTCATCGCGTCCGCGGAAAGTACCGCGAACGCGAGAGTTACACCAGCGAATAACCGCTTCAGTGTCATCATTGACTTACTCCTTACGAGTCCGGCGACGGAGAGCAAGCCCCGCCATGCCAAGCATCAACAGCATCGCCGACGTCGGCTCAGGAATCGGAGCCGAACCCGTCGAATAAACCGTCCAATTTGAAGTGGCCGTTGACACATCGCCAAACGCCAACTCACCAGAACCAAGATCAGATGTCTTAACTGTCTGCGCAGCCGTCACGACATAGTGCCCCGACGAATTATCCGAAATGGTCGCAGTATCTGTAAAGAGCACATAGAAGC
>CAVIVB010000309.1:0-2161 GCA_963645785.1 bacterium | reverse complement strand
GAGTTAATACAACAAGAAACAAATCCACCCATATCCATCCGTGTCTTCCGTGGCTAAATCATTGCACCCTTATCACCAACGCCGCATCTCGTATAATCGGCTTCGCACCAATAAACAACTCCGCCGTCCCATCTTCTCCTCCCCACGCATACCTCTTATCCGCCCACAACCGATTCTTATTCTGCTTCGCCTTCATGAAATTCTCATTCTCCGGGTCCATCGATACAAACACCGGCGCCTCACTCAAAAAGATATTATCCACCACCGTCGCCTTATTCGTCAAGAGACTGTACGCATATTCCTTATCCCACTTGCCTTCCCCATAGGTCGCTTCATCAAAATAAATATCTGCAAAAATCGGCAAACCCTCACGAATCACATTGTTGCGGAAATACGAACCCTCCTTAATCGTAGTCCACGTCACCCGCCCTTGCTCATTCGTGATCGGCTCCCCCTCAAACTTTTGGTCCCAATACACCACACCGTCTGGCCGCAACCACACCAAATTGTCATAAAACTTCACATCTCTCTCTTCCCAAGGATTGCGCGCAATATACAAATACTTCCAACCAACAACCGTGTTATGATGGAAGTCAAATCCTTTCTTAATCGACCTCTGCTCAGGCACAATAATCCCATTGCTCCGATTCGTCATCGTCTCATCATTGTAAAAAATATTGTAACTACATTCAAATAGTCCAATCCCCTTGTTCACACCTTGAAATAAAACACATCCACCCAAATAATCCGATGTCGGACAATTCACAAATTTATTCGAAACAACCTTCATGTCAATTCGGTCATCCCATCCCGACATCCTTACGTTCACCACTTTCGAGACATTCGTGAAATAATTTCCAACGAGCGTAAAATCTTGGGTAAATCCAAAAACGGCATACGGCACCCAAGTCCAATCCTGGTTTTCACCATACCCATCAAACGTCCCAGCCCGCACACGCGTCGAAATAAAGCGACAATTCTCAAACAAACATCCTTGCGCATCCCCAACAATAATCGCGCCATACCCATGCCCTGCGCCATACCGCGTCCCAAGTTCCAACGCCTCCACCTCGCAATTCCCCATCTTCAAATTCGTCGCCGTCGATTCAATCATCACAAGCGCCACATAATTCGTCCCATCCCACCGTTCAACATGGTTATAGCTCTCATAATCCGTTAGCGACTTATCCTTGTATGTCAAGCGCAAATCCCTCACCACCACATTCGGCGCGGCAATTTTCAAGGGCGCCACCGTCTTGTTAATCCAATTAATAACCCCATCGTCCCCCGTCGTATACTCATACTCGTTCGTACACGAAATCAAGACCCGCTCATCCCCCCAACCCCTCAATGTCAATCCACTCTTCTCTTCTGGAATCGACACCGCACTCGCATCATCCACGATCGCATAATCTCGCCCATCCCCACTCTTCACCCAAACCGTATCCCCAGCCACCGCCGCATTCACCCCAGCCTGTATCGTCACATACGGCGCATTTTGCGACCCATCCGCGGCACTTTCCTCCGCCCTCTGGTCCACATAAATATCCGCCGCGTATAGACGCCCACCCACCATCGCAAGCCCTAAGCCCACGACCGCGCATATTCCCTTTATGCCTTTAACCATCTTCTATGCCTCCTTACGTCTCTTACTTTACAACTTCCACACTCTGCGAAATTTAGCCTCGGCTCACTTCCTAGCCTAAACCTTTTCCACATTATGTGCCAATATTATACCATAATTCTGCCGCGCCGTCAACCCTCAATCTCAAAAAAATTTCCTAATTCCCATCCGCGACACTTTTTCTCTCATTTTCTTTCGCATTTGCTCACTTGCAACTTCGCCCTCAATTAGCACAAAAAAGTACCAATCCCACTGTAAAGTCAGTCTAATCCCAGCCCTTCTTTGATACGTTTTGCCCATAACTTGAGTGCGTTTTGCCCATAACTTTGGTACGATTTGCCTACAACTTTGGTACGATTTGCCTACAAACAAGGGAAAGTACCGCGGTGGTTTTGTTAAAGTACCGCGGTGGTTTTGTTAAAGTACCGCGGTGGTTTTATTAAAGTACCGCGGTACTTTTCCTTTGGGAAGCCTGAATCAGACCAAAGAATCCGTCTTTTCGGCCCATCAAACGTCCCTTTCCCAACTCTTTTTCTC
>CAVIVB010000308.1:881-2166 GCA_963645785.1 bacterium | reverse complement strand
CGCTCGCACCCGCTTGCGCGCCCTTCGGGTTCTCACTTCGTTCGAAGGTCCCCTCCGATTCGCTTCGCTCATCTTCGGCACATTTTCGCGGCCCTGTCCAGCCCGTGATAATGCCTTCTGCGTGGGGGTGTAAGGGGGCGCGAAGGCGGCCCCCTGCTCAAGAAACCATTGCGCGCACCATTCCCAATTTTTGGCGCGTCCGCGCCTCCCGTGTTTTGCAAGGCCGCGCTCCGTCGCGGCCCTGTCCAGCCCGTGATATGGCCTTCTGCGTGGGGGTGTAAGGGGGCGCGAAGGCGGCCCCCTGCTCAAGAAACCATTGCTTGAATGCGCGATTCCACCCATCAGTAAAACCCTCGCCAACAAAATTTCAAAGATCAAAGATGAGCCCCGCGGCACTTCCACCGCGGAACCCAAATGCGCGATTAATAAACGCTCGCGCCAACGCCTGGTCCAAAGAATGAACAACCCTCGACACCCAGTGTGCCCAAAACACCCGCAATAGCGCCGCCAAGCACCTTAAGAGCGTTCCGAACACTTTGTGACGCGTAGACAGCCTTCGCCGCCTTCACCGTCCATGTCCAAATGCGTGAAAACATAGTTTACCTCCTTTCCAATCTCCGCCGCACCCAATCGTAAAGGCTGCAAAACTCCGCAATCACAGGCCGCAAAGCATCCTTCACAACCTCAAACCGCGTTTTCGCATCCTCTAGATCATCAATGCATTCGGAGAAATCATCTAAAAATTTCTCGTCAGTCATCGCCGCCTCCTTTCTCTTTTACAAGCTCTACTTCCTGTAGGTCATACAGCGTCACCATTGCTTCGCACGCATCCTGAATGGCCGTTCTAAAACCATACATCGCATACACAAAACTCGCACAACCCGCACGCCGAAAACGCTTGCGCCAATGCTCACATCGTGTGCGCGAATCAATACACCGCGCATAATGCGCGAGAAATCTAACCCGCACATAAACGCCCTCTTCAAGCAAGAACTTCCCTTGCTTCTCTAAAATCTTCCATATCGCATCAATAGCCGCAGAGCCTCTATCAATAATCGCATCGCGAACATGATTCAGCCCTTCTTCGTCTAGCGTAGTATGCTTCATCAGCATATAGGTCGTCTTACACGCGCTCAAAAATGCGCCGAATTCTTCCCCATACTTTTCGACCATGTGCCGAAATTCGCGAATATATTTTTCGTTAGTCATGGCAACCATCCCCCAACTGAAGAACCTCATTGAAATCGTGAAGCAATTCGCATCCCATCTCCGTGTATCTCATGAG
>CAVIVB010000308.1:0-817 GCA_963645785.1 bacterium | reverse complement strand
TTCCACAACTACGAACTTCCCCCAAAGAAGCCACGCATTAACATATCTGCGGTTGAATTCTTCGCTGAACTCGTACGCCTCCACGTCTTCCAAAAAGCGCTTCACAAGTCGGCAAAGCTCCTTTTGTTCCTTCAACAAGTCATCGCCCCAAATGTCGAGAAACTCGCTACCATCCGTGCCGATGTACTTTTTGCAATGCTCATCGTAGCTCGCCACGATTCTTGCTTGCTTGTTGATATTCCGAATTTGTTCCAACTTTGTTTCCATAATAGGATTCCTTCTTTTTTTAGCCCTCAATAAGAAGTGCCGCGGAGCGGGCTAGCCCCGCGGCACTTATGCCGCAGAACCAATTCCGCGGCACTTTTTGTTTTACGAAGCAGCAACAATCGTCACCTTCTTGGTGATCGTCTTCGGCACTGCATCCGCATTCCCGCCATGAAGCGTGAACGAAATCTCGGCCTCACCCACAGGCAACTTATCGATCGCAATAAAATTGAGCGTCATCGAGTTGTACTGCGAAGAAGCAACGCCGATTTCAACAGTCTTCGTTTCACCGTCCTGAATGTACGAGACAATCACCCTGTCGCCAATCGTCCGATCATAAACAAGGTTCGACCCAGACACGGTAAGATTTTTCGTCTTCGTCCATGTCCCCGCCGTCGACGAGCCTTCCGTCGTCAACGACACGATGGACACCTTCGCCGAGGTCTGAGCGTTCACGAACGTGCATTCGCCCATGTCAACCTTGAGGTCGTCACCCGCCGTAATCCCCGTCTTGATCCAGTTGTTCGGCCCGGTAGAATCATTCTCGCCGAGC
>CAVIVB010000307.1:1003-2167 GCA_963645785.1 bacterium | reverse complement strand
TTAACCACGGATCACACGGATCTACACGGATATGAGCGGTGGGATTTTTCCTTGTTGTATTTTTTTGGGGGGGATGGGGATTGTATTTATTTAGCCGTGTAGAACATAGAGAACATAAAGATCTGTGTGGACAAATCTGCCGCGGATGAATTAACTCCGAGCCTAGCAAAAGGCTTCGGCTAACGCCTCCGCTTGCTTCGCGAGAGGCAGGCGGGGTGGAGGATTTTTGGTCAAGCATAAAAGAGACCATCGACGCTTGGGGACGATGGGCGCGGCAGATTTGGAAAGAGAACTTGAGTATTGGGCTAAAAAGATACTTGAGTATTGGGCTAAAATATGATATAATATAGGGCATCATGAACGAGATAGTATCTATTGTGATAGTGGAAGATGATGCGACGATTCGGACAGTGCTGGAAATGGCACTGCTCGGGGCGGGGTATCGACATGTTCAAAGTGTGGGGCGTGGCGATGAGGGGTTGGCGATCATCAAGCAAACGAAGCCGGATGTGGTTCTTTTGGATATCATGTTGCCAGGGCTTGATGGCTTTACGATTTGTCGGCGGATACGCGAGATACCGTCATTGAGTGGGACGCGCGTCATTATTTTGACGGCGCTGACGCAGAATGATGAGATTGTGCGTGGGCTTGAGAGTGGTGCGGATGATTATGTGACGAAGCCGTTTGATCGAGAGGTTTTGTTGGCGCGGATACGAGCGGTATTGAGGCGTGGGTCGACGATGCGCCTTGAGGCGGACTTTGATGGGTTGCAGGTGATTGAAGAGAATCATTTGGCGACGCTGAAGGGGAAGACATTGAAATTGGCGCCTGGGGAGTTGAAGATATTGGCGTTACTGGTTTCGCGTCGTGGGCGTATTTTGACGCGTGAGCAGATTTTGAACGCGGTGCAGAAGGAAGAGCGCAGTGTGACGGAACGGACGATTGATGTGCAGATTGCGACGATGAGAAAGAAGTTGGGGCGTTGGGCGAAACATATTGAGACGATTCGAGGGATTGGGTATCGGTTGAAGATGTAAAGTATTATGAGCAAGGATGAGGTGAAGTTTAGTTTATTGCCGGGGTTGGTGGCGGCGATTGGATTTGCCGCGTTCGCGGCAGTTTTTATATTTGAATTGCATACGTTTCATCAGTCGGTGGTGGGGT
>CAVIVB010000307.1:0-993 GCA_963645785.1 bacterium | reverse complement strand
CAGAGGGATTTGGAGTCGCGAACGAAACTTGCCGCGGTGAATTTAGAGGGGGCGTTCAGCGCGGCAAGTTGGTTGGACTTGCATGAGGCTGGAGAGACATTTCGAGAGCAGGGATTGCGATTGATGGTGTGTCGCGGAGGGGAAAGAGGGCTTTTATATGATTCGTTTGGGACGGGTGATGATGAGGGAGAGGATTATTTATATGCGGAGGCGGAGAGTGCGGGGTATCGGGTACGGCTGGGGCTTGCGCGCTCGCAGGTGTTGGCGTCATTTCGGCGTGCGATTGTGGGATTTATTTGGGCGGCGCTGATGGGTGGCGCGGCAGTTTTGTTGATATTATTTTTGACGTATCGTCAGCATGTGCGGGTGAGGGAGCTGGCGAAAGTTGAGAAGTTTCGGCGGGAGTTTATTGCGGATATTTCGCATGAGATTAAGACGCCTTTGACGGGGATATTGGGGGCGGTGGAATTGTTGATGGATGATCCGGTGAAGGAGGCGCGGCAGAAGTTATTGGGGATGGTGAAGAAGGAGAGTGTGCGGTTGAATGGACTGGCGCAGGATGTGTTGGGGCTGGCGAGGTTGGAGGAGCGTGGGGCGCTACATTTTGAGAGTGTGGATGTGGGGGAGATTGTGCGTGAGGCGGGGGAGAGGTTTCGTGTGCGCGCGGCGGAAGTTGGGATGGAGCTGAGGGTTGAGGCGGAGAGCTGTGTGGAGGAGGTGGATGCTCAGATGGTGGCGCGGGCGGTCGCGAATTTGGTCGAGAATGCGATACGGTATTCGAAGTCGGCGGATGTTTTGTTGAAGGCGGAGCGGACGGATGAAGGGGTGGAGGTGAGCGTGGAGGATCATGGGGTTGGGATTGGGAAGGAAGAGGCGCGGCGGATTTTTGAGCGGTTTTATCGTGCGGATGCATCGCGGACGGCGGCGACAGGCGGGTCTGGGCTGGGGCTAGCGATTGTGCGGGGTGTGGCGCGGGCGCATGGTGGATGGGCG
>CAVIVB010000306.1:958-2169 GCA_963645785.1 bacterium | reverse complement strand
CGATACACCATCGCATTCGTTGGCATCACATACGAGACCATATCATTTGTCGTGACACTTACATCCCGCCACCATTGAGCTATCTCCGCGGCGGTTACGGTCACATCTGAGTCCTCATTCGTCGCCGTATCATCGGGTACGCACTCAACAGTTATCTCTTCTAAATCTGCCGCGTACGCTGTGCTTTCATCTGCCGCTAAAAGTCGTTCGGATAATTCAAACTCATCCGCAACAGCCATGATGCCACTCACCGCTTCAAGTTCCGCATCCTTATTTTCATTCGTTGCATTATTCTTTGTGCTACCATGAATGAACAGGACAAGGGCAAAGAGCGCAATCCCCGTGCGCCCAACAAAATTCAAAGCCCTGTTCAAAAAGTTCTTCATGACCAATGCGGCATATTATATCATATTCCCACCGGGATTACAATACCCCACATAAACATTCCTCAAATTTCGCCCACAGGCGCCTCCTCGCTTGAGGCCAATCAACGCCCGTCTTAAACAAAGAAACGCGTTGTAGCCCCACTACATGGCCGCTATGCGCGACAAAAGAAAAGAACGCCTTGCGCTAGAGGACGAGACAGATTTTCAATTACGATCTGCAGACAAAAGCGACCAGATAAAGCCACAAGATTACTCGTGTTGCCTCGCCGTCTATTATGCCATATTTCGCTGCGAGATTGCAAGTGAGAAAATCACAGGTGGTTTACGATCAGGAACCCCGCATACAATTACGGGAAATGACCGCAAACCACCTTCAGTCTTTGGAGGTCGGCGACTTCTCCATCAGTCATGCTATCGAGGTAGCACCTGGCGGACACCTTTCCGCTCTTAAAGACGCCGTATATTATACCATATTTCGCCGCGAGATTGCAAGTGGGGAAATCAAAACAAGGCGGACGGCCTCTCGCCTCACCTAGCAGACCCTAAAGAAAGGTAAAAGGTCACGCCGAGCTCGAACGAAAAGCCGTCCGCAAGCGAGGGTAGGTTAGGCCCTCGCCAAAAGTGTGTTTATTCGAGCACCTCCTTCATCTTGGCGCCGATCTCCGCGAGGCGACTCACGACGAATTCGAAGTCAGCGCCTGCTTCGTATGCTGCGATTATTTCTCGCGCCTCATTTTGAAGCGCCCTAAACGCATCCGTTTCTCTTTTATTCTCGCTCATAATTTTCCTCAACTTTCTGACTATTATTACTTGACTACCTAGGCT
>CAVIVB010000306.1:0-948 GCA_963645785.1 bacterium | reverse complement strand
ACCTAGGCTCGTTCATTGTATAATATGGCCTGGTGCTCAGAGCCCAAGGGCCATCGCCAATTTCCTTCGATTGATGCGCCTCCCACGGGCCGCAAGTCAAGCTATTTCGCCTGACGCCCATCGCGTCCATCGCGGCACTTTTCCCTATCAACTTGCTCATAAATTTTTCTCAACTTTCTTGCTATTAGTACTTGACTACCTAGGCTTGTTTATTGTATAATATGGACTGGTGCTTAGAGCCCAAGGGCCATCGCCAATCTCCTTCAATTATCCCCCCCACCAAAGGCCCGAAGTCAAGCTAATTCCACGCACGGGGTCGCCCTTGCGCTTGAACGAATCCTTGACCCCATGGGCCTGGGCCCCAGCCGAACAAATCAAACGATAATCTTGCGGGTACGCCTTGCCTTGGCGCTCCGCCTTGGTCGCGTCCGTCATTGTGTACGTGAAGGCCTGTAGGCGCCCTACGAGCCCTACGTGCGCGATTACGCCCACGCTCGCGTAAATACGCGGGTAGCCTTCATAGGCGTCCAGGCGCAAAATTTCCGAATCATTCACCAAGTACAAAACCCCCTCAACACGGTGGCCCTTAGCCCGCTCAATATCGGCGTACAGGCGTTCAACGAGTTTCCACCCGTAAATGGTCGCCTTGCCGACAAACCGCGCGTGTGGAATCCTTTCGCGAATTCTGTCGGGGTTCATGTTGCTACCGTAGGCGAAGTAGAATCTGTTGCTCATTTTCTTTTTTCCTTTTCTTTTTCAAGCCGTGGCCGCACTCCCCGCTTGGGGGGTGGGCCTTTTCTTTAGTCGTGCCGTCCGTCTTTCCAAGCCGCGGACCCTGGCATGTTCTTCATTAGGTGCTTGCGGGGGTTTTCGTAGTAATCCCCAATCATCCCCAGGCGGAGGAGGAAGACCCGCAAATCGTACCGTGTGCTTGCCTCATTGTAGGGC
>CAVIVB010000305.1:0-2186 GCA_963645785.1 bacterium | reverse complement strand
GCTTCTGGGATTAGGGGGGTCGAGGGGGGATAAGGGTCCCTCGGACCCTTAGTCCACCCCTCGAAGTCTTCTCCCCCACCCTCGCTCACACCCCTCAAGGCATCATCTTCACCCGAATGAAGAACTGCCCCGCGGCACTTTTGGGTTCCACCTCAACCTTGACCTTACCATTTTCTGCCGCGCCAAAGGTTGTCGTCACATTGTCCGCACTAAAGGATTCTTCCTTCAATTCTGCCGCGCCCTCAACCGAGAACACCGTCCCCAAATCTGCCGCGGACGCATCCTTCCCCACTTCGCAATCCCCAACCTTCACTTCCAAATCCCAAGTCCCTTCCGTGCTCGTTCCAATCGTCTCAATCACAACATCCGTCGGAGCCTTCTCCGGCAACTTATCCAAATCGAGCGCATACGCAAACCACGCCAACCCCGAATCCTTCACCGCCTTCCGCGCCGACACATCCTCGCCGGCCACCTTTCCCACCCAAGTCTGGAACTTTTCATATTCCGCCACGGTTGTGATGTTTTCCGCAAGCCTCGTATCCTGCGCCCCATCAAACACCGCATCCGTCATCTCAGACGGGAATGGATCGCTCGATTGTTGCGCCGTCCAAACCACTTCATCGAGCCATGCGCAATCATACGCCGCCGTACGCGACGCATTCTTTGTATAAGCCCAACGAATCGTATGCGTACCTTCGCCCGTCACCGTCACAACGATATTCGTCCAATCATTCGTCGCGGACGAATACACTTGCACGCCATCCACTGTGCACGTCCCCACATCACAATCCTTATTCCGATATCGCTCGCCATAAATCCGCATCCAGAAGCTCAACGTCCCCGCCCCCTCAACCGTCGCTTCAACCCACGAAGTCTGACTATGCGTGATCGCGCCGCTACGAATAGAGGCCGCACCCGTATGGTTCGTGGCAAAATCCACAACCCACGCCGCATCCCCACCCGTCGTGAAGACGAGGCCCGACGCCTCCGCATCCAGTGCCTCCGCAAGCGTCCATTCACGCACTTCCCACTGCGCCATCAACGTCACATCCACACTCCCAAACGTATACGTATCACCCGCCGCATAAACTGCCGCGCCATCCGACCAACCCGCAAAGCGCTTCGCCGTCCCACCCAATGCCGACACATCCGGCAGATGAATGACCGTGCCCGCAATGTTCGTAACTGCCGCGGGTGCCACCCCTTCAACCTCGCCCAAATCAAACGAAACAACGACCTTATTCGGTTCCCACACAAGCGCATCCACCCACGCCGCATTCTCATAAAGCGATTCATCTTCATCATAATCATCACGCACGAATGTCCACGTCAGCGTATGTTCACCCGCGCCCGTAATCGCATACGACACCGTCGCCCACTCCTTCACACCCGCCATCTGCGCCACCGTCGTCCCATCCACTGCAAACGCCACATAATCATAATACACGCCATCTTCATCGGCCGGCTCGCACGACACCTTCCACTGGAACGCCACGCGCCCTTCCCCAAGCACACTTGCCGTCAGCGTCGTCTCATTCTTCTTCCCCTCTTCTGCTGCGGTAATCGCACCACTACGCATCGAGCCATCCCCATCCGTCGTGACGTCAAGGTCTCTCACCCACGGCACCTCACCCGCCTCCGTAAACATCACCCCTTCGGGCCGCCCCAAGTAGTCGCGCGCCGTCCACGTCCGCTCCGTCCACACCGCATAAAGCGTAATAACCGCCGCGTCCTCATACGTGAGATCACTCACCGCTTCCGCATCTTCATAGACAACCGCGCCGCCTGGCTCAACCGCCCAACCCGCAAACTCATAATCCACGCGCGTGAACGTCGACCGCGGCAATTCCTTCTCACCATCCCCCACTGTCCGCTCAGAAGCGTCCATCTCCCCCATCCCACCATTCGCATCAAACTGAATCGTGTACGAATGGAAATCCCAATGCGCATAGAACGTGTGGTCACCCGTCAACACCACGCGCGTCGTCGGCCGCACCTCAGCCCCCGCCTTCACCTCGGACCACCATCCCGCAAACGTCGCACCCACGCGCGTCGGCTCAATCTCAGGCAGGCGGTAGGTCGTGTCTGTCACCTCTTCTAGATTCGTAATCGCAGGCTCCCCTCCTTGCGCATCAAACGTCACCGTCATCTTCTTCGGCTCCCACGTCTTGATCGCATTGGACGCA
>CAVIVB010000304.1:0-2199 GCA_963645785.1 bacterium | reverse complement strand
GCTACACTGTTACAGGCGGCGTCGATTCGCCTTACGTTTGGGTCGATGTGAAAGGTGACAGCTGGGAATTTTTCGACCGTCTCCTCGCCAAGGCCAACATCGTGACGACGCCAGGCGCGGGCTTCGGCAAGGCTGGCGAGGGCTACATTCGCATCTCCGCGTTCAATTCGCGCGCGAATGTATTGGAAGCTATCGAACGCTTCAAGGGTGTCCTGTGAGGTTGCTCAAGTGGATTAGTTTGATTCCTCTCTTGCTGTGCGCCGCGTGCCTTACGATGGATCACAGCAAGAGTGTCTACACAGCCGACCTCCACGCTCCGGACCTCACGCCCCTCGCCTCCGTTCGCACGCTTTCCACAACGCCCATCCGCATTTCCGCGGCAGATTTGCCGCGCCTTTCCATCTACGTCGAAGATTCGTCAAGTTCGTTTTCTGCCGCACTTCATCTTGCGTCTACACTTGAGCGAATGCTGGGCGCACGCCCCGAAGTCATTCGTGCGTTTGCACCTGTCACAAATGTCCCTGGCTTTTTTATTGGCGCAGCATCTCCTCTCCCCGCGGCAGAAGTGCCGCGGTCGCACCCTGAAGCTTTTCGCGTTCTTGCGTCCGCGACCGATTCATCTTTCCACTTTCTGGGCCACGCTGATTATGCTGTCTACGATTTTTGCGAACGTTTTCTCGGCGAGCGTATTTATTCGGATGATCCCCATATTGACGCCACTTTCGTCCCCTCCCTGCCGATGGGGGTGCTCATTCTGCCGCGCGTTGATTATACGGACCAACCTGTTTTTGACTATCGCACGCTTGGCTCCGACTATATGAGGCATGACTTCGCGCGGCTTGCTAAAGTTGGCTCGTCTCATCGCGGAAGTATCCACGTCCATCAACCCTCGCGTTGGTATCAGGATACGAACCTCGTCGCGCGCCTGCCGCAAATTTTCGCTCTAACGCCAGACGGTACGCGCGCCGCCTCGCCCCTCCTCTGCTACTCCAACCCCGCTACTCTCGCCTACTATCGTCAACGCATTGATGAACATATTGCCGGCGTGCGAGATTCCGGTGGCATCGTTGATTCACAACATAAAACAATCACCATCTCGCCGTGGGATACCATCGTCTCGTGTGCGTGCCCCACGTGCCGCGAATGGATTGATGAACGCCTTGGCTTCACGGCCTCGGCCTCGCGCCTCCTCTGGTCGCACTTCGCCACGCGCCTCGCCACCTGGGCCCGCCTCGCGCATCCCGACTACCGCATCCTCATCCTCCCGTATATCAATACGTGCGTTCGCCCAACGGGGCTTGACTTCACTTCGCTCACCAACGTGGAAGCCACTGTCTGCACCATGCCCGGCCTTGCACTTCTCAAAAATTCCGCTACGCGCGAGCATGAAGAAGCCCTTATTCACGAGTGGGTCTGCGCCACTGGTCGCCCCGTCATCAATTGGCACTACCTCTGTTGGCCTGCGGAATTCACCGATGCGCCCTATCTCATCGGCCATCTCATCCAATCACATTACAAATCAATTCGCAACGATTCGGCCGGTACCTTTATCTGTTCCTCCTCCGACCGCGTCCGCTTTTCGCTCGATACCTATCTCTATCTTCGTATCCTCTGGAATCCTGACGTCAACGTTGATGCCATCTATGATGCCTTCTGCCGCCATATGTTCGGAAAGGCCGCCGCGCCCATGCGCCGCCTCCTCACGCTCCAAGAACAAGGTTGGGCGCGAGCTTGGCCTAATGATTCTTGCACCGATGAAAACGTCTTTGGCATTTCCTACCCGCCTGAAACCATTCGCGAAATGCGTGCGCTCTTCAATGAAGCCTGGCAAAAATCTGCCGCGGATGAAGCCTCCCAAAATCGTATCCTTTGGTATTCTCAAGGCTTCTTCCGCTTCTTCCAACAGGCCGATAATTTCGCCGCGGGCCGCAGACCTGCGCCCCTCAAATTCACGTACGCAGACGAAACAAATCTGCCGCGTATTGATGGCAATCTCAACGACCCCATTTGGAAAACTGCCGCGCCCCGCACCTTCGTCTCTTGGAATGATGAAGCCACTAACGCCTTGCCCTATGCCGCAACCATTCAAACCGCTTGGTCTACAAATGGACTCTTTTTTGCGTTCACCTGTCCGAATTCTGCCGCGGGCCTCGCGTCCCTCAATCCACACGCACCTATCGTCAATGATCCACCTTCGCG
>CAVIVB010000303.1:0-2223 GCA_963645785.1 bacterium | reverse complement strand
CGATGAACATACCGCGAAGAGGATGAGTGGCAAAACGCGGGACAGGTGATGGTGGGCGCGGCGGATTTTGGGAATTGAGAAGTTAGAAATTAAGTGTGACGCCCATGCCGTACATGAGGAGATCTTTCGTTGCTTCAATGGAAGAGGAACGATCAATGGCATCACGTGCATCCGAACGGACGACGTCAAATTGATGTAGAAAAATAAACAAATTCATCCAAGAGGTGAGGGAATAGTCGAGGCGGAGGTAGAGATTCAAGGCGGTGAGGCCTGAACGATATTTGCCGTCCCAGCGATTGGGGTTCGCGCCGTAGACGGCTCGTGAATGGTGGGCGTCGCCGAAGTCGCCATAGAATTTTGTGAAGAGGGTCCATTTTTCTGCGAGGGACCAAGTGCGGCGCAGTCCGACGGCCCAATAATTCCAAAGTCCGCCATCTTGTCGTGAGCGGTAGAGGTAGTAGGGGGTGACGAATGGGTTTTGGAAGGACTGTGCGAGGTTGATTTCGCCGAGGTGTTCGATATGAGGGCGGTAGCCTGGGAGTGTGGCCCATTGGCCTTGGACGCGTGAATCGAGGATGAGGTCGTCTGTGAATTTGAGGCGGTAGCCGTAGTAGATGGCGTAGTCGACTTCGTTATAGAAGTTGCGGTGGTTTGTTGATTGGCCGCCGCGGGAGAGGCCTGAGACGCTCCAAGCGTAGCCGCCGAAGTAGCCGAGGGCGTTGCAGTCGAGTGTGGCATTGGCGTATTGAGCGGAGTAGGGACGGCGGTCCATGATGGCGCCGTGAGCTTGGTAGGCGCTTTCGATATCGGCTTCGAGTTCGATTGAGAGGCGTGGCAAAAGTGCCGCGGAGTCGGCGCTTGCGAGCGTGGTGAGGGCGAGGCTCAAGAAGAAAATGATACGCTGAAAAGACATAGTAGGTATTATACCATATTTGGGAACAAAGAGCAAGTATGAAAAAGGGGGCTAGCAATTTGGGGTAAAATATGATATAATATACGGCGTTCTGATATGTCAGGACAAATATTCCATGATAAATTCTACGGAAGAAAGGTTAGGTAAATAAATGAGTTATAAGTATGTGTGCCTGAATCCGATTGCGGATGTGGGCTTGAAGGGTCTGACTGAGGCGTATGAGCGGACGGAGGATTTCGCGAAGGCGGATGCTGCGTTTGTGCGTTCGGCGAAGATGGACGAGCTGGCTGTGGGCGAGAATTTGCTTGCGGTGGCGAGAGCGGGTGCGGGTGTGAACAACATTCCGCATGCGGAGTATGCGAAGAAGGGGATTGTTGTGTTCAACACACCGGGCGCGAATGCGAATGGTGTGAAGGAACTCGTGATTGCCGCGATGCTCTTGGCGAGTCGCGACATTGTGGGGGGCATTGAATGGGTGAAGGCGAATGCGGCTGACGCGGCGATTAACAAGACGGCTGAGAAGGCGAAGAAGGCATTTGCTGGGACGGAGATCATGGGCAAGAAGCTTGGCGTGATTGGGCTGGGCGCGATTGGTCAGAAGGTCGCGAATGCGGCGGTCAAGTTGGGGATGGAAGTCTATGGTTTTGACCCGTATTTGAGTGTGGATGCGGCGTGGAATTTGGACCATGCGGTGAAGCACTGCAAGAATGTGGAAGCGATTTATGAGGCGTGCGATATCATTACGATTCACGTGCCGGCGTTGGAGACGACGAAGGGGATGATTAATGCGGAGGCGATTGCGATGATGAAGAATGGGGTCATTGTGATTAATGCCGCGCGTGATGCGCTCGTGAATGAGAAGGATATGCTGGCGGCGCTTGAGAAGGGGAAGGTGCGGCGGTATGTGTCGGACTTTCCGAATGCGACGACGGCGGGTCAGAAGGGATGCATTGTGATTCCGCATTTGGGAGCGTCGACGGAAGAGGCGGAAGATAATTGCGCGGTGATGGCCGTCAAGGAGATGCGCGATTATTTGGAGAACGGGAACATTGTCAATAGTGTGAACTATCCGATGTGCACGTTGGGCGCGGCGAATAAGGCTGGGCGTATCGCGATTTGCCACAAGAATGAGACGAACATGCTGGGGACGTTTACGTCGATTTTGGGGAATGCGAAGATTAACATTGACGCGATTGCGAACAAGTCGCGCGGCGATTTTGCTTACACGCTGATTGATACGGACACGCCGGTGCCGGCGGATGTTGTGAAGGCGTTGAAGGAAAGTGCCGCAGTGATTCGCGTGCGTGTGA
>CAVIVB010000302.1:1781-2229 GCA_963645785.1 bacterium | reverse complement strand
TTCAATGACGGTAGCACGGACACTAGCAAAACGGTTACAATTGCTAATTGCATCTTGAAGGCGGTGAAGCCGTCGAGCATCGATGCTGGTGGTGATCGTGCGGCAGATTATGAATTGACGTTTCAGCCCGGCGGCACAGCGGCATAAAAGACGCGAAAGAAAAAGAGGTGAGTTATGCATTACGTGATTAAGGCTAAGAAAGTGACGATTGGCGAAAACGTGTTGATGGTAAAGTCGTTGACGCGTGTGGCGGCGAATGAGTTTCGGACGAAGAGCGCCGCGGCGGGCGATGATTTTGCGGCACAGGAAGAATTGGCTGCAGATGTTGTTCGTTCTAACGTCACATTTGAAGATGGATCCGCGGTGGATCCGGGCGAAATGCCAGCATTGGATTTGGTGCAGATTTTGAAAGTTTGCATCGGAGTTGATGATGGGAAGTCGCTTGCGG
>CAVIVB010000302.1:843-1771 GCA_963645785.1 bacterium | reverse complement strand
GATGAAGGGCGTGCGGCGTTGGGCGTGTGGCTTCCGCTGGCGTTCGCGAGTTTGGTGCGGTGCATAATTGGCCTGGTTGGGAAAGCGCCGGAGATAGATGAAGTGCTTGATGCGTGGTTATTGCCGGAGATGGCGGAAGCGGCGCGGAACGATAGGCGCGAAATGGAAGCGCGGGCGGAAATGAGTTGGTTCGAGAAGTTAGAGAAGAAGTACGGAAAGGAGAAAGATAGATAATGGCGGTTACAGCGTCACAGGTTGCTCTTCAAGTCAAGGGTGTAAATCAAACCGGTAAAGTGTTTGCGGAAATCGGAGCCAGCGCGGGCGCGTTGGTGAAGAAGATTGCTGGCATTGGCGCGGCGTTTTTAGGTGGGAAAGCCATTATTGATACCATCAATTCGTTGGGGCATCTTTCGGACATTGCGCAGAAGGCGGGTGTTGCATCGAGGGAAATGACGCAGTTATCAACGGCCATGAATGTGTTGGGGATCCAGCAGATGCAGCCGGAGATGATGGCGGTGGCGTTCTCGAAGATGAATAAGGAATTAGGGCTTGTTGGGAAGGAAGGATTTTTGACAACGATTGATGCGATGGCAAAATTAGAGACGGAGCAACAGCGGGCGGCGGCGGCCATGCGCATTTTTGGTGATGCGGGTTTGTCGATGATGCCGATGATCAATGCCGCGGCGCAAAATGGTGTGGAAAGTTTGCGTTCGGTGATTGATGCGATGCCAGGCGTATCCGATGCGGCGGCGAATGCGGGCGATGCGGTGGCGGATGCCATGACAATTTGCACGAATGGCGTGAAGGCGATGTGGGGCGGCGCGATTGGTACGATTTGCGCATGGTTTGATGGGATATTCGTGGGTGGGATTCGTGGTGCGGCATTACAGGCGATGGCGTATTTGAAGTACGCTGGGGAAGTCGCGTG
>CAVIVB010000302.1:0-833 GCA_963645785.1 bacterium | reverse complement strand
GGTTCAAAGCGGTTGTGGAATTTATTTGGGAACAGGTGAAGAACATTGGCGCGGTGATGCGGGATTTCTTCAAAGAGATTTGGAATGGGATCAAGGGGAAAGGATTTGAGTGGGGAAACGTCGTTGCAAACGCGAATTTTGGAGAAGTCACGGATAAATTTGTGGATGATATTTCCGCGGCTGTGGCGGCGGGAAATATCTTTGATGGAGTCGAGTGGAAATCGATGCAAACGGATAGTTTTAAGGCGGTATTGGATGAAGAATTGAAGAGTGCGGCCACATTTGGTGAAGCGTATTCGAATGCGGCGATTACAGCGGTGGCGAAAGAGGGGAAGAAGCAGTTGGGAGATATCCAAAAGGCATCCCGGAGCGATTTGGTGCGTGCGGAAAGTTACAAGGCGGCAACGATGACGTTGCGTGCTGATTATGGTGGGGATAAGACGGTGAAGGCTGTTGATGCGTTGAAGGCTGTGAATGAAAAGATTCGGAAGGCATGCGAAACCACCGCGGATGTGTTGGGAAATGTCGCTGTGATGTAAAGAAAGGAGTTGAGTATGGCAGAAGCAGAAGAAACAACAGGATTGAAAGCGCGGCTTTTGGGAGAGCGTAAGTGGCAAGTGGATTCGAATGGGCATCTTTCGAGTTGTACCCGGCGGTATTTGATTGTTCGTGATGCGCTGCCAAAAGGGGTGGAGGCTGAAGAAGTCGCAAAGTGTGTTGGATTACCAACGATTGGAGCGAAGCATTCCGGGAGCGCCAGCGGAAATGATTTGATTGTGACAGGGTATGCCTTCGAAGAGGGTGAAGATGGAGAGAAGCAAGTTATATATTGT
>CAVIVB010000301.1:0-2232 GCA_963645785.1 bacterium | reverse complement strand
TTGGACGTCCCAGCCAAAGAATCTTAGTGAGAACCTTCCATTCGCGCAATTGCCTGCTGAGCCGACCGTCTATCCGACGACGTATAGTCCGAATGCCTTTATGGTGACGCGCGGCGCTTTTGCCGCGGTCGGTGGATTTGATGAGAAGTATGTTGTCACGTTTGAAGAATCCGACTTTGGTTGGATGCTGATGGAGAAGGGGTATGAGGGGTATCTGACGACCAAGGCGCGGACGAATCATTACGGCTATTTGGAACCGGGTTGCGTGGCGCCGTTGCGTCGGCTTGGAATTGAGAAACCGACGCGCACGTATTGCTTTGCTAAGAATCGCTTGAGGTTCGCGCGCAAGCACTTTTCAGTCTTGCAAGTCTTGTCGGTTGCGCTGATTTTTGCGCCACTTTCGGCAGTTTACTACGGCTTTGTTGCGTTGCGGAATAAGCGTCCCGACATTGCTTGGGCCTACCTCCGCGGCACTTTTTGTGGTGTCTTTGGCTGTAGTTGAGGGTGTGCGGGGAGAAGATTTGGGTCAAGACGGGGAGAAATTTGTGTCTAGACCGGGTGCAGCTTGTATCTAGACCGGGTCTAACTTGTGTCTGCACCCGGTGCAACTTGTGTCTACACCCGGTCTAAGTATAAGTTGCACCCGGTCTAGACATGAGTTACACCCGGTCTAGATACAAGTTGCACCCGGTCTAAGTATAAAATTAATCCCAGGAAAGGATAAATGTCCTTGGCTGGGAGGGTAAAAGTTTGGGGATGGCGCGGGGTTAGCCTTTGAAGAAGTTGGTGAAGGCTTGGGTCATGGAAGCGGATGCGTCGGGACGTTTTTTGGCGCAGGCTTCGAGGAGGGCGCGGCACTTTCCACAGTTTTTGCAATTGTTGGCGTCGGGGCAATCGCGGACGGCGGGCCAGAGTCCGGAAGCGCCGAGGGCTTGATTGTCGATAATCATGGGGAATTTGTAGCAAGGGTCCATGATTTCGGCGAGGTCGCCATCGTAGGAGTAGGTGGCGTAGGCCTTGATGATTTGTTCGGGGTTGGGGTGGCGGCGGGTGGCGAGTTTGACGACGCCGACGTAAGGTTCGTAGCGCGGCAGATCTTCTGGGCGAATCCAGATGGCGCGGAGGAAGTCTTCATAATTGCCGCGCTCGTAGTTGGTGCGGCAACGAAAGACGGAGAAGTTGAACTTGGCGCCCGCGGCGGATTGTCCCATACGGTTATGGCCGTGGAGATTGTTATGAAATTGGTGGAAGGGGCAATTACGGAGGCAGCCGGGGTTGGCTTGGAGGCCCATCATTTTGCCGTGGGCTTGGGCCCAGGCGGAGAAGGTTTTGATGTAGTCGAGCGAGCGGTGTTCATTGCGTCCGGCGTAGAATTCGTCGTAGAGTTCGTCCACATATTTGAGAGCGATTTCGCTTGCGATATCCATATTGATGGAGAAGCGGATTTTGATTTGTGGGAAGCGTTGGCGGACGACGGTGGCGATAAAGGGGGAGGTGGTGGTGAGGTGTTCGGGGAAGAGGCCCGCGGCATCCATTTCGTGGAGCTTTTCGGTGACGTGATCGGCGAGGGTTTCTGAAAGGGAAATATCGCCGTAGCAATTGGCGTTGAAGATGGTATCGAGCTCGATGCCGTTTGCGCGTGCCCATTGGAGGTCGGCGACGATGCGGGCTTTGCGCTCGGGTGTCCAATCGTCCATGGGGCGGGAGGCGGTGACGAGAGGCCAAGCGAAGAAGACTTCCTTGATGCGCGGCACGTAGGGCGTGCAGGTATCGATGAAAGAGACATTGTCGAACCAACCGACAGCGAGTTTTCTGATAGAGTCCATGGCGTATATTATACCATATTTTGGGACGAAATGGAAGGGGCGCGGCAGTTATTTTTTTGCGCTTGTGTGGGTGGAGCCGATGGAGGCGATGATGACTGAGAGCATGGCGAAGCATTGGAGGAGGGAGAGTTTTTCGCCGAGGAAGAGGAAGCCAGAAAGGGCGGCACCGGCGGGTTCGAGGCTCATAAGGATGGAGTAGGTTTTTTCTTGGAGGCCTTTCATGGCGTAGAGGTCGAGAGTGAAGGGGAGGATGCTGGAGAAGAGTGCGACGGAGAAGCCGATGAGGAGGAGTTTGGGGCTGAGGTGGAAGAGGTCGCCTGAGATGAGGCCGGCGGGGAGGACGACGAGCGCGGCGACGCAAAGGCCGAGCGTGACGGCGTCCTTGGGGCGCATGAGGCGTGTGATG
>CAVIVB010000300.1:0-2243 GCA_963645785.1 bacterium | reverse complement strand
GCGCCACATCTCGCGTCAAAATCAAAAACGCCACAACCGCACCAATCACCACAATAATTGCCGCGACCAGCCCTCGCAAGAGTCCATTCGACCCTCCCGAACGCCTCGCGACAACTTCCTTCGCACCTTTCGCGCTCGCCTCCGCCACACTGAGTGGCTTGATACCACGCGCGTCCAACTCCTTGAAAACATCGCTCCGCGTGGCCGCCTCAAGCGTCAAACGCTCAAGCTGCCCCGCCTTCGTCCGATATGTCACAATGTAGCTCATAATACGTCAGCGCATATTATACCATATTTTCGCCGCCACCGCAACCACCACATTTCATCTACCCTCATTTTTTACACCCTTCCATTTCCTCCTCATTTATGGTATAATATACGGCATGCGCATTCTAACACGATATGTCTTTCGTGAGTACTTGATTCCGCTCGCATATTGCCTGGGCGGTTTCATCTCCATCTATGTCCTTTTCGAGCTCTTCGGCTCCTTCTCGCGCCTCATGGAAGCCAAGCTCCCTTTCCTCACCGTCGTCGAATACTTCTGCGCCTACCTCGCGCCCTACTTCGAATGGCTCGCGCCCGCAGCCCTCATGCTCGCCGCCCTCTACACGATGTGGAGTTTCTGCCGCCATTCCGAAATCATCGCCATGCGCGCCAACGGCATCAGCTTCCTCACCATCGCTCGCCCCATCCTCTTCGCCGCCACCCTCATGGCCGCCTTCGTCTATTGGGTCAACGATTGCTACGTCCCGCGCCGCGCTCAATGGGCTCGCCAACTCCGCACACAAAAGTTCAACCTCGCCAAAATGGAAAAGGCCGATAACATCGTCTATCGCAACGCAAAAGAATTTCGCACTTGGACCATCGACAAATTCCTTGACCCAGACGCCCAACACCTCTCCGGCGTCCGCGTCACAATCGACCGACCCGGCGGCGCCTCGCGCCTCATGACCATCACCGCCGATTCCGCCGATTACCTCGATGGCGACTGGTGGTTCACCAACGCCAAAGTCCAGCATTGCAACACCCGCGGCGAAGAAGTCGCCTCCACAACCCCTGACCTCGACGCCCTCCCCCTGCGCGTCTTCGCCAACTTCCGCGAAAAACCCTCCGACTTCCTCATGCAAAATCGCGACTGGGCCTACAACTCTATCCGCGACCGCTTCCGCTACATCCGCACGCATAAGGACCTCTCCACCGAAACGCGCCGCAAATATCAATACGACACCTGGGCCAAAATCTTCGCGCCCCTCGCCTGCCTCGTCATCACACTCTTCGCCATCCCCGCCGGCATCGCCTCAGGCCGCCAAAGCGTCTTCAAAGGCATCCTCGGCGCTCTCGCCATGTTCTTCGGCTTCTACGGCCTCACCATCGCCTGCATGATTGCGGCCCACGCCGCCTATCTCCCACCCATCCTCGCCGCGGCACTTCCTTCCATCATCTTTCTTATCCTCGGCATCCGCGCCTTCCATAAACAACGCTAACATGAAACGCCGCGTCACATTCCATAAAGGCCAAGCCGCCCTCGAATACATCCTCTGCACCGCGGCCATCCTCGTCGTCATCGGCATCCTCGGCTCCATCATCACCGCCGCACAAAAATCTGCCGCGCGCACACACGAACTCGTCCGCTCCGACTACCCCTAACATGCCCTCCCTCATCCTCGCCCCACTCCGCGGCGTCACCATCCACGCCTTCCGCCTCGCCGCCGCACCCTTCCTCACCGCGGCACATTTCACCGAAGCCTTCACTCCCTTCATCACCGCCAACCCCGGCTTCGACCCCCTCAAAGATCGCGAACTCCGCGGCACGTCGCAAGAACCCATCCGCCTCACCCCCCAATTCATCGGTAAGGACCCCACAGCCCTCCGCGACTGCCTCTTCCGCATCAAAGACGCAGGCTTCACCACCGCCGACCTCAATTGCGGTTGCCCTTTCCCAATGGTACGCAATAAAGGCCGCGGCTCCGGACTCCTCCGCACCCCCGACATCCTCCGCACCCTCCTCGACGTCGCCTGCACAGAAATGGGACCCAACAACTTCTCCATCAAAACCCGCCTCGGCATCGAACGCCCAGACGAATTTGCCGCGCTCCTCCCACTCATCAATTGCTACCCCCTGCGCTTTATCACCGTCCACGCCCGCACCGCACGCCAAATGTACACCGGCACTTGCGACTGGACCGCTTTCAACAACCTCAAAAACCTCACCACCATCCCCCTCATCCCAAATGGCGATCTCC
>CAVIVB010000299.1:0-2253 GCA_963645785.1 bacterium | reverse complement strand
GTGGATGGCCTTGGGTGCATTCTTTCTTTTGGGGCTTCTCGGCGCGGCAGTTTTTGTGTTGAACAATCACACGAGGCCAGAAACTGCCGCGGCAAATCGCGCCGCGCCTTCAACTTCTACAAACCCACTTGTCATCACGAATAAAACAATCACGCTCGCCCCATCGGACACCCACATCAAGCCCAATCTCAAACTCGCTAAAGGCAGCCCGCGCGTCCTCCTCGTTATGACTTTCTTCGATTCAAACGGCGGCAAACTTCCTTCTCCCGACTCTCAAACCGTCAAGGAATCCCACGCCAAGAAATATAAAATCCCTCCCAAGGCGATCTCCGCTTCTTTCGATGTCTTCAAATCTCAACCGACCGACAAGCCCATGATCACGCGCTTTGAGCCGGAAGCCTTCTTCAAGCCCGGCACCAAGCGCAAATAATCGCGGCACTTTTTACTAACACTTTCACCCTAAAATATGGTATAATATACGTCATGGCGAATTATAATTGGAAAACGTTTGGTCGTGGCCGTGCGTGTCAAGTCTGCTTGACATGCGGCGACGATATTGCTCACCTCGCAGAACTCGACAAGAAACGCTGGATGGCGATTTCGATGCCGATTGAAGGCGTGCGCTTTGATACGCGCATGTTGCAGTTGATGGACGCCGATGGCGACGGGCGTATCCGCACGCCCGAAGTCCTCGCGGCAATCGAATTCCTCAAGGCGCGCAATGTCGATTTGAATGACCTTTTCAAACTCGACAAAGAAAATGACGCGCGCCTTCACGACGTCCTCGCGCGCCAGGCGGACCTCGCGAATCGCACGCCGAGCGAAGAAGACAAGGCCGCGCTCGCCGCATGGGAAGAAAAAGGCAAGTCGCCTGAAATTGATATTCTCCCCGGTAAAACTGCCGCGGCCGAAGCGGCCCTTACCGCCGTCGAAAAAACGATTGATGACTTCTTTACGCCGCCCGAAGATATGCCGCTTGTCACGGAAGAGGCTGACAAAGAATTGCCTTTGCGCGACCATTTGAATCCAAAGTATCTTGAGGCCATCCTCGATTTCGCGGCCAAATGCGTGACGCCCCTTTTTGGCGAAAAGCAAGTTTTGACGCGGCTCGGGTGGAAAGAAGTCAAGGCCGCATTTGCGCCTTATCGTGCGTGGGTTGCGGCCAAGCCTGTCGTCTCCGCTGATGCAAAAGCCGCGCTCGATGATGAAGAACGTGAAGTCCGTTATCGTATGGGACTCAAGGAGTTTCTTGAAAACTATGTGAACATGGCGCGGCTTTACAACGTGAAGGAACTCGCGATTTTCCAGACGGGTACCTTGCGCATCGATGCAAAGGAATTGAAACTTTGCTTCCATGTTTCAGGTGAAGCGGCACATGCCGCGCTTGCAGAAAAATCGCGCTGTTGCGTCCTTTATGTAAAACTGACGCGGCCAAGCGAAAAGTTGGAACGCACCATTTGCGCCGTCGTTACGGCCGGCACGGTCGCGGGCTTGTATGTGGGACGCAATGGCGTCTTTTATGATCGCGATGGCAAGGATTGGGAAGCGGTCGTCACGCGCATGGTGGAAAGCCAAGTCTCGCTCGTGGAAGCGTTTTGGGCGCCGTGGCGCAAGCTCGGCGAAGGCATTGCCAAGACCGTCAAGAAGTTTATTGGCGACAAGCAAGACGCTTCGATGAAGGCGATGCAACCTGTCACGCAAAACCCACAAGCAGGCGGCGCGGCGATGGCAAGCTCGGTCGCGGCCATTGGCATTGGAGTGGGCATGATGGGTGCCGCGTGTGCCAGTTTGATGGCCGTTATCGGCAATATGGTTTGGTGGCAAATCTTGGTTTCGATTCTGGCCGTGATTGCGGTCGTTTCGATTCCAAGCGTGATTTTGACGTGGTTCAAGTTGCGCAAGCGCGATTTGGGCGCCATCTTGAACGCCTGCGGTTGGGCGATCAACCGTCCAATGCGCTTCTCAATGCGCCTGGCGCGAACCTTCACCAAGTGCGCATAAACGGTCAAATCATAGATGCGACGGAACAGATGGCGGGCGATTTGCTCGCCATCTGTTCTCCTTACGCCGAGAAAACACCCACCCGAACGCGGCACTTTTGGTGAGTGAGCCCCTTACGTCAGCCCTTTCATGGGGTTAATTTAGGTAAATCTTGGCAAGAATTTTAAAAATCTTGGCAAGATTTTCGGAATTCTTGGCAAGATTTTGGAAAATCTTGCCAAGATTTGGCTAAATGCAGGGGAGGAGTGGGCT
>CAVIVB010000298.1:0-2259 GCA_963645785.1 bacterium | reverse complement strand
GCTCTCTTCGTTTTGGCGGACGGAGCGTGATTCCCGCAAGGCGCAGATTGAAGCCGAATATCTCGCCGCGCAGAAAAAGGCCGAGGAGGATTTGAAAGATCCGGAGCCGGTGATTGAATTCACGGCGCGGCATTGGTGGGGTTGTCAGAGGGCGTGTGCGAATTTTCGCGAGGGCAAGTGCGTGTGTGGTGGCAAGCGGCCGGCGAGTTTTTGTGCGTGCAATGATGGCTTCACGGAAAAGTGCCGCGCTTTCAAGCCAATCCCGATTGAGTGGCAACATGTCTGGAAGATTGCGCCGGAGTTCTGGGAGAGGCACGAATTGTTGGATGGGTTTGGGCGGCCGTGGACGCATCCAGGCTGGAAGACGACGCCAGTGGGCCGCGCGGTGAAAGCGTACTTCGATGCGCATCCGAAGGAACTTGCCGCGGCGCGTGCACGTGATGAAGCAAACGAGCCAACCGACGCCGAGAAGCATGATTCGGACGTGTATCTGGCGTGGGTGAGCCGTGCGAGGGCGCGAGCGAAAAAAGCGAAGGAGGAGGCGGCGACGGCGGAGAAGAAGAAATAACTGCCGCGGAGATTTTAACCACGGATCACACGGATCTACACGGATGAATAGGGTGGGATTTATTTCTTGTTGTATTTTTTGAGGGGATTGGGATTGCCCGTGTAGAACGTTTTAGCCGTGTGACACGCCTTCCAGAAGTCGCTCATGAGAAGAGAGGAAATTGTCGCGAAGGGTCGTGAACTTGTCAGCAATGGTTGGGAAAACGCCGTTGCAATAGACTTGGCGCCCGCCAATATAGGTTTCTTCGACGTCCGAAGCTTGGAGGGAATGGACAATCGCGTTGGCAAGGTCGGTCGTGGGCAAGGCGCGGGGCGCGTCCAAATTGAGGACGCAGAGGTCTGCATGATAGCCGACTTTGAGTTCGCCGATGTCGGTGCGGCCGAGCGCGCGCGCGCCTTGGATGGTTGCCATATCGAGGATGTCCCAAGCGGAGAGTGTGGTTGGGTTGCGCGTGATGCCTTTATGGATGAGCGAGGCGAGGTGCATTTCTTCGAACATGTCGAGATTATCATTCGAGGCGCAGCCGTCCGTACCAAGTGCGATATTGACGCCGAGCGTGTGTGCTTGTGGGATGCGTGCGAAGCCGCTGCCGAGTTTCATATTGCTGGTGGGGTTGTGGACGAGAGAGACGTTGTGTTCGCGCATGATACGAAAGTCGTCATCGGTGCAATAGACGCCATGCGCGGCATAACCACCGTGGTCGAAGAGGCCCGTTGAGGCGAGGTAGGCAATTGGCGTTTGGTTGTGGCGTGCGAGGCATTCGTTGTGTTCGCGTTCGGTTTCGGAGACGTGCACGTGGATGGGGCGGCGCAAGGTTTGATTGGCTTCAGCGAGCGCGCGGCAGAATTTTTCGTTCGTGAGATATTCGCTATGCACGCAAATGTCGTAGCGAATCAAATCGGTAGGATCATTCCTTTGGGCGAAGGCGATACATTCGGCGAGGCGGTTGGGCGGGACGTCATCTTTTTCGGAGAAGGCGAGGCCGACGCGGCACAAATTTGCACGCATGCCCAGGCGCGTCAAAACTGCCGCGCTTTCATCGGGAAAGTCGTACATGTCGGCGACGCACGTTGTGCCACTCGCCCACATTTCAAGGCAGCCCCAGGCCATGCCCGCGGCGATGTCTTTGGGTTTCATTTTCGCTTCAATCGGGAAGATGGCTTCTTCGAGCCAACGTTGCAAGGGAAGGCCCGAGCCGACGCCACGGAGCAAGGTCATGGGTGTGTGGCCATGGGCGTTGATGAGCCCTGGCATCACAAGGCGCGTCGGCCGCGGCAGATTTTTGGATGAGGTCTCTTGGATGGACGCGATGCGCCCGTTGGAAATAGTCAGTGAGCCGCGGACGATGCGATGGCCCGGCAAAAGAAGAAAGACGTTTTCGAAGGTCATGACGAGTTGAAATCCTTTTTGATGTAACTTTGTTGAGCGTATATTATACCATATTTTCGAGCGAAAGTGGTGGGAGAAAAATTTTTTTTTTGCCGCGCGCCTTTTGGAGTTGACAGTGGCATGAGGAATATGGTATAATATGTGGTGTTTCCTACCTGATAGGTAGTCTATTAGGAATGAGGGGACAAGACATTGCTACGAAAGGACAAATGAAGATGGCCAAGATTGCGAAGACGGTACTGGAGAAGATTGGGAAGACGCCGCTTGTGGAAATTTCCCAGAAGCTCAACAAGGGCGGGGCG
>CAVIVB010000297.1:0-2261 GCA_963645785.1 bacterium | reverse complement strand
GTTTTCTATTCTAAATTGTTTTTACTTGTCGCACACCAGCGTCCCGACCGCATCGCCGCGCACCACACGTTCCAGCGCATCGCCATCAAAAAAGTCAAACACGATAATCGGAATTCCATTATCCATGCACAAAGCAAATGCCGCCGAATCCATCACCTTCAAACGCTTCTCAAGCGCCACCTCATACTTGAGCTGACCATACTTCTTCGCCTTCGGGTCCTTCTTCGGGTCGGCCGTGTAAATTCCATCAACCTTCGTCGCCTTCAAAAGCGCATCTGCGCTAATTTCGCTCGCCTTCAATGCCGCGGCAGAATCTGTTGAGAAGTACGGATTCCCCGTCCCGCCCGCAAAAATGCACACGCGGCCCTTTTCAAAATGGCGCAAGGCCCGGCGCTGAATAAACGGCTCGGCCACCTTCGGCATATCAATCGCCGTCATCAGCCGCGTCGGCACGCCAATCGATTCGAGCGCATTCATCATCGCCAGCCCATTGATAATTGTCGCGAGCATTCCCATCGAATCGCCCACCACACGGTCAACACCTTTGCCTGCGCCCGTCAAGCCGCGGAAGATATTCCCGCCGCCCAAAACGATACCAACCTCCACCCCGAGTGCGTGAATCTTCTTCACACGTTCGGCCATAAATGCCAAGTTCTTCGGGTCGATGCACTCGCCCGTCGCCTTGTTGCCCAGCACTTCGCCAGACAGCTTCAGAAGTATCCGATGATACTTCAACTTTCTAGTACCTCGTTTCACGCCTCGTATTATACCATATTTGAGACCAAATTGGAAGACGCGAAATCAACTTTTTTTATTTTCTCCGCCTTTAACCCCCTTTTTCGCCCTTGCAAGCACTTCTTTTACTCAATCGACCTCTCGTCTCGCCACCGTCTGAAGGCATTCGCGGAATTTTCCTTTCTATCATCCCTTCGCCCAAAATCTGCCGCGGTGCCCTGATCTTACACAGGTTTGTCAAGAAAGATGAAAGGGGTTTACATGGGATGTATGGTTTGGAAGATGGTCGGCCTTGACGTTGGGTTTGGCACGGCTTGTGCTAATTGTTTGGGCGTGAGGCGGCTCGAATGGTTCGGGCCACCAAAACGAAAGGACAAACAAAATGAGCAACTGCGCGAGACTCGCGGCAACGAAACAGGTCGCATCATTGAAGGCTCCAGAGCCTTGCAAGGCGACGACGGTTGAAGACAAGGACATCGGTTATGCCGAGGACGTCTTCACTCGAGAGACGATGAAGAAGTATCTCTCGAAGGAAACGTGCAAGAAGCTGTTGGCGACGATTGATGGTGGCCAGCCGCTTGACCCTTCAATCGCGGGCGAGGTCGCACATGCCATGCGCCATTGGGCGATGGACCGCGGTGCGACACATTATACGCATTGGTTCTTGCCACTCACCGGTTCGACCGCGGAAAAGCATGATGCGTTCCTTGAGATTAAGGATGGCCAGCCCGTGCAGGCCTTCAGCGGCAAAAACTTGATCGTTGGCGAACCAGATGCGTCGAGCTTCCCGTCAGGCGGTATTCGTTCCACGTTTGAGGCGCGTGGCTACACCGCGTGGGACCCAACAAGCCCGGCGTTCATCAAGCGTCATGGCAATGGCGCGACCTTGTGTATTCCGACTGCGTTTTGTGCGTACACGGGCGAGGCCTTGGATAAGAAGACGCCGCTTCTTCGTTCGATGCAGTACTTGAGCACCGCCACCAAGCGCCTCATGAAATGCTTTGGCAAGGAAGAAGAGAATGTCAAGATTACGTTGGGGCCTGAACAGGAGTACTTCCTCATTGATAAGGCATTTTACTTGGCGCGGCCTGACTTGGTCATGACGGGGCGGACCTTATTTGGCGCGCCGTCCGCCAAGCATCAGCAGCTTGAGGACCACTACTTCGGCACGATCCGTTCGCGCATCCTCAACTTCATGAACGAGGTCGAGAAAGAATTGTGGAAGCTCGGCATCCCCGCGAAAACGCGGCACAATGAAGTCGCGCCCGCGCAGTTTGAACTCGCACCGATGTTCGAGGAATTGAACTTGTCGTGCGACCACAACATGCTTGTGATGGAAGTTTTGCGCCAGGTTGCGGACCGCAATGGACTCGTCTGCCTCCTCCATGAAAAGCCGTTCGCGGGCATCAATGGTTCGGGCAAGCACAACAACTGGTCCGTTTCGTATGGCGATACAAACTTGCTCAATCCGGGCAATGATCCGCATCAGAATGCGATCTTCTTGACGACGCTGTGCGCGGTCATTG
>CAVIVB010000296.1:0-2272 GCA_963645785.1 bacterium | reverse complement strand
CGTTGCCGCAAGCGATTAATGTGCTAATAGGTGCGAACATTGGCACGACCGCGACGGGCTGGATCGCGGCGATTGGCGGGACGGCCGACGCGCGGCGCACGGCCCTTGCGCATACGCTCTCGAATGCGATTGGCTCGATTGTGTTCATTCCGTTTTTCACGCTGTTTGTGAAGGGCGGGCAAGCGATGTTCCCGAATTGGGATGTGGTGGAGACGACGATTGTATCGGGGCGCGAGACGCCCGTTTTGGCGCACATCATGGCGCCAATTGCGGTGACAGATACGATCTTTGCAATCTGCCGCGGCATCTTGGTGTTCCCCTTTGTGAAGCCGTTCGCGCGTTTGATTGAGTGGATGGTCAAGCAGCCAGAGAATGAGAAGCCGCATTTGTCGGCCTTGGTGGTGGGCGCGAAGTTGTCGCCTGTGATGGCGTGTGACCAGGCGCTCCTCGAAGTTCAATTCATGCGCAAGAGCAATTTGGGATTGTTGGATTGCGCGCGGAAGGTTTTGAATGGCGAGAGCGACGAGGACATTGAGAACCACATCGTGCATCGCGAGGATATTCTCGACAATGTGCAGAAGGAAGTAACCGAATTTTTGGGGAGTATCATGACGAAGCGCTTGGCGTCGGACGTGGCGGAGCGGGCGCGGCGCTTGTTGCGACTGACGGATGAGCTCGAATCGGTATCGGACGAGACCGCGGCAATTTTGCGCGTGGTGAAGCGTTTTCGGAAGCGTCGTCAGAAGATTTCACAGCCGTCAATGGAGGTGATTTTGTCGGTGCATGATCGTGTGGCGGCGTTTGCCGAGAAGGTATCGCCGTGGATTTGTTCGCCGCGGCCGGTGATTGATTTGGAGGCGGTTTTGAAGGAGTCGCACGAGATTCATGATTTCATTCGGGACTGCCGTCGGACGCAGCTAGGGCGGATTGGGCCAGATGATCCAGAATCGCCGCTAAGGGTTTTGGGCGAGCTGGATGTGATCAATGCGTATGAACGGATTCGGGCGTACTATTTGAATATTGCCGAGACGCTCGCGGGCGGGAAGATGAAGGCATGAAGCGTCACCTAATTGGGATTGGCGGAGTTGGGATGAGCGCGCTTGCGACCACGCTCGTGCGGCTTGGCGACGAGGTGACAGGCGCGGACCGAAACCTCGCCACGCGCAACATCGCGATCCTCGAATCGATTGGTGTCAAGTGCTTTCCAGATGATGGCAGCGGGGTCGATGCGGCGACGGATGAGGTGATTATTTCGACGGCGATTGAGGACGATAATGCGGGGCTGAAAAGAGCCGCGGAGCTAGGCATTCCCGTGACGCATCGGGCGGTGGCACTCGCACGCTCGCTTGCGGCGTTCAAGTTGGTGGCGGTCGTGGGGACGTGTGGAAAGTCGACCGTGACGGCGATGCTTGGGCATATTCTCGCGAGTTGCGGGATGGATCCATTTTGTGTGAACGGTGCGAATGTGCCGGGCTGGGAAGGCGCGGTGAGAGTGGGGCGCGGCACTTTTGCCGTCGCCGAAGTGGATGAGAGCGACCGCTCACTTGTGGCGTTTCATCCGTATGCGGCGATTGTCACGAATGCAAGCGCGGACCATTATTCAAAGGAAGAGATGGACCAAGTTTTTGATGCGTTTGTGAAGGATGTGCCAGGGCCGATTGTGGATGGGCGTCAGGTGACAGGCGAAAGGACGACGTCGATTCCAGGTCGGCACAATCGCAACAATGCATTTCTCGCCTACGAGATGGCGGTGGCGCTTGGCTGTGAGGCAGAAGAAGCGCGCGCGGCACTTTTGACGTTTGGCGGCGTCGAGCGGCGCTTGCAACGTTATGGCACGCGCGTCTACGATGATTATGCCCACAATCCAGAAAAGTTGCATGCGATGTGGACGACGCTTGTGGAAGCCCATCCAGAAGGGGTGTGCGTCGTGTGGCGTCCGCACGGTTATGCGCCATTGAGGAAGATGTTGGACGCGCTCGCGGCGATGTTCAAGGAGACGATTCGGCCGCAAGACAAGCTCTTGTTGTTGCCCGTGTATGATGCGGGTGGCACGACGGACCGCACAATCAATTCGTCTGCGCTCGCGGCAAAATTGGGGGCGGGGCAAGTTGAACTTGTGCCGACGCTGGAGGCGGCGTATGAATGGATTGCGGCGCACCGCGGCAGTTTTGCCGCATTTGCGACATGTGGTGCGCGCGACCCAGATTTGCCTGCTCTGGCCGCGCGAATTGCAAAGCTTGTCGAGCCTTGCTAATAAATTCAGGTTGTTAAG
>CAVIVB010000295.1:0-2332 GCA_963645785.1 bacterium | reverse complement strand
GCTGATGAATGACCTTGCGACGAAGGGACGTTATGAACTGACGGATGCGGCGAAAGCGAAGTTAACCGCGGCGTTTGTCGGTGGGGTTGCGACGCCAGACGAGACGGAAGGTGAGATGCGGCGAATGCGTGAGGCGTGTGGGTACGTGCTCGATCCGCATACGGCTGTGGCGACGTGTGTGGCGAAGAAGCTTGGGTGCGGGAAGGATGGCGTTCCCGTTGTTGTTGCCGCGACGGCGACGCCGTACAAGTTCCCCGAGACGTGCATGCGGGCGTTTGGTGAGAATGTGCTCACCGATCCGCCGCCAAGTTTCAAGGATTTGGAGACACTGCCGATTGCGCAAAAGAAAGTCGTGGATGTTGATGCGATTGATGGCGCGGTAAAGGAGCTTTTCTAAGATAAGAAGGAGGACAACAAAATGAAGAAGGCGATTATTAATGGTCAGGAGATTTCGGGCGAGGCGGTTCAATTTGAGTTGGATCGGCTGGTGCGTTTTTACTACAATCATGGGATGACACCGGCGGAGGTGAAGAAGAACTTGCCGAAGCTGGAGGAGAAGGCGCTTGAGCAGGCGATTGGCGCGAAGCTTTTATTGGACCGCGCGATGCAACTTGATTTGCCGGTCACGGAAGGCGACATCGATAAGGAAGTGCAAAAGGTCGTCATGCAGGTGGGCGGCGAAGAGAATTACAAGAAGGCGCTTGCCGCACAAGGGATCAGCGAGGCGGAATTCCGCAAGGAATTGGAAAAAGGCGCGCGTGTGAATATGCTTGTGAATCAGGCGTGTGCGCATGTTCCGGATCCAACCGAAGATGAAGTGACGGAGTTTTATCAGGCGCACAAGGAAGAATACGTGACGCCGCCGCAGGTTTTGTGTCAGCACATCTTGGTGAAGTCGGAAGAGGGCGATTTGCCGGAAGCGAAAAGTGCCGCGTTTGAGAAGATTCGCGCGATTCGTGAACGCATTTTGGCAGGCGGGGATTTTGCGGAAGAGGCGCGGCAGAATTCGGATTGCCCATCGGGACGTGAAGGCGGATCTCTCGGGTGGTTTGGACCTGGGATGATGGTGCCGGAATTTGACAAGGCGGCGTTTTCGATGAAGAAGGGCGAGGTTTCCGACGTTGTGCAGACGCAGTTTGGTTACCACATTATTTACAAGGCGGATGAGAAGGCGGGCGGCGCGCAGACGCTTGTGGATGTGCATGATGCGATCAAGGATTTGCTCCGTCATCAGGCACGTGGGCGGGCGATGGATGCGTTCGTGGACGACCTTCGTAAGCAAGCCAAGATTGAGTATCGGTAAAGATGGAACTGACGAGTCCAAGTAATCCGAAGCTGAAGCACGTCGTAAAATTGCGGACGTGTGCGACGCGCGAAGAGAGCGGCGAGATGATCGTCGAAGGTTATCGCGAATGTCGCCGCGCACTCGACCAAGGATACAAGCCACGCGCGCTTTTTCATTGCCCTGACTTCTATTTGAAGGGCGAGAATGAGCCAACGATTGTGGCGGAATGTGCCGCGCTGAGGGCGGAGATTTATACGTGCTCGCGGGTGTGCTTTGAGAAGATTGCCTACAAGGAACGGCCAGATGGGCTCTTGATGGTTGGGCCGCATGTTTCGATTCGCTTGGCTGATTTGAAGTTGCCGCCGAATGCGCTTGTGATTGTGACCGAGGCGATTGAAAAGCCAGGCAACTTGGGGACGATTCTGCGTTCGGCAGATGCGGCGCGTGTCGCGGCAGTTATTGTGTGCGATCGCACGACGGATGTGCACAATCCGAATGTGGTGCGGGCTTCGACGGGCACGATGTTTTCAGTGCCGATTGTGGAAGCGACAAGCGAGGAAGCCTTGGCCTATCTGAAAGCCCACAACTTCAACATTTTGGCCGCGACGCCACATGCGGAGAAACTCCATTTCGAAGTGGACTTGACGGGCAACGTCGCGATTGCACTCGGCGCGGAGCAGTATGGCTTGACGGCGCGTTGGATGGATGGCGCAAACCTACGCGTGCGCATTCCAATGCTGGGCCTCGCCGATTCCCTGAACGTTTCTGCCGCGGCGACGATTCTCGTGTATGAAGCGGTGCGGCAAAGAATTGCCGCGGGCATTGATCAGGTGCCAGCCTTTATTCCGTGGCATGGCGAAGGTAAGCACGACCACTAATCATCATGCGTTTTGCGTATCCAGCTTGGCTCATTTTGGTAGCCCTCGTTCCCATCGCCGGTTTGTGGTGGGCGTTCCTTCGGGCGCGCCGCGAAAAGGCGTTGACGCGCCTCACCTTGCACGTACCGCACGCCGCGACATCCACCCTTCAGTCCGCGGCAATTTTGGC
>CAVIVB010000294.1:1162-2343 GCA_963645785.1 bacterium | reverse complement strand
TCCCAACATCGCGCAGATTTATTCGTACGGTATTTCGAATGGTATGCCGTATATTGCGATGGAACTTGTCGCGGGGGGCTCGCTTGAACAGCTCATGAAGAACTCGCCTGGCAAGACGGATATTCCGCGCGTTATCAAGATTGGTGAGCAGGTTGCGCAGGCTTTGCGTTGCGCTGCGGACCAAGGACTTGTGCATGGCGACATCAAGCCGGAGAACATTCTTTTTGATGCGAATGGCAATGCGAAGATTGTGGACTTTGGTCTTGCTGGCATGCAGAAGAACACCGACGAGATTTGGGGCACGCCGTATTACATCGCGCCGGAGAAGGTGCGCAAGGAAGTCGTTGATTATCGCGCGGATATGTATAGCTTGGGCGCGACACTTTACCATGCGCTCACGGGCGTGGCGCCTTTCGAAGGTGCGGATGCGACCGCCGTCGTCAAGAAGCGCTTTGAAGAGACGCCGAAGAAGCCGAGCGAGATTCGCGCTGGCATCACGCCGCAAATCGATACGCTCATCATGACGATGCTCGCCTTTAATAAGGATGAGCGTTATCCGAGCATTGAAGCGTTGCTTGAAGAATTTCACAAGGTCATGACGAGCGGGCTGACGACCACGCAGACCGTTGCCACGGGCGCGGCAAATTCTGCTGGAGGTGAAGGAAGTGCCGCGGCCGCCACGACAACGACCAAGAAGAAAACGCTCACGACAACGCGCACGGGCAAGCGCATGACCATCAAGGGCAAATCCACGATGGCGATGAAAAAGCCTACCATCAAGAAGCCGCTTGTCGAAGAAGATGATGAGGATGAGGACGAAGAAGAAGGCGGCAGCGTCGGTGGCAAGGTCGCGCTTGTCATCGTTGGCACGATCTTGCTTTTGGGCGGTCTTGCGGGTGGACTTTGGTGGTACAAGGTCTCTGAAAAGAATTCGGCCGATGCGGAGATCCAAGCCAAGATGTCGGGCGATATTGCCGCGGCACGTAAGGCCATTGCCACCGCGCGCGAAAAGGCAGTCAAGTTTGATGGCGAGTTCACGACCTTTGCAAATGAGGCCGTTGCCAATTGTCAAAAGCATACGGATGAGCTCGCGAAACTTTTGCCAGACTTTGCGTCTGACTTGAAACCGCCAGAGACGCAAGAATTGCTTGATGCCATTTTCTCGACGAACACCGTAGCCC
>CAVIVB010000294.1:0-1152 GCA_963645785.1 bacterium | reverse complement strand
ACCTTGCTAAGTTGGAGGAGGCAAAGAAGAAATTTGCCGCGGGCGAATTGCCTAAGCCGGCTGCCGAAGAATCTGCCGCGGAAATAGAAAAGCCAAAGGAATTTCCGCAGGTCGTCAAAGATATGCAGGAAATTTGGGGTCGTGCCTATACATGCCAGGCTGCCGCAATCCGCATTCACGTTCTCGCCGAAAAGCTTATCGCCGAATGTGATAAGGCTGATGAATATAAAGGCGAAACAAAAGAAGCGGGCGAAAAACTTGCAGACTTGACGCAGACGACGCGCAACCTCTACGAACAAATGACCGCCTCGCCAGATGTTGAAGCTGTCCGCAAAGCCAAGGGGTATATCGCCAGCCGCGGCGAAAAAGTCATCAAGAAAACTTTGAACGATATTCGCGTCGCTAAACTTGAAGCCGACCGCAAGGCTAAGAAGGAAGCCGAAGAAAAGGCCGAAAAAGAACGCCAAGAACGCATGGCCGCCGAGAAGGCTGCAAAGATTGAATCTGAAACAAAAGCTATCAAGGATCAGTTTGACGCCATCGCCGCAACTGACACTTTCAAGCTTCTCGATTGGAAACATGCTTTGCGTCAGCTTAGTGTCCTCAAGGATACCTTCACCACGGCTGAAGGCGAAATTGCCGCGAAGGAGGAAATCCGAAAGGTTGAGGCGATGAAGTCCGTGCATGACATCTTCATTCAAAACATGAAGGGCTATGAATTCCGCCGCGGCAATAAGAAATTCAAACTGCGCGGTTGCAAGGTCACGAAGGTCGACGAAAAGGAAATCGTTCTCCAGCGTGCCGATGCGAAGAATAAGAATCCGCTTCGCCTTACGTGGCGCAAGTTCTATGAGGAATGCCCCGACAACTTGAATGAGCTTCTCAACAAATTCATTGTTAAAGGACGTGGTGTGACATCCCTCAACGGCACGAAGCTCACGCTCAAAACGTGGGCGGACGCGATGCTGGGCGCGGCACTTACGATGCGCATTGTTTGCTCTGAAGTCGCAGGCGCATTGACGCGTAGTGAGGAACTTGTCAAGGAAATCGTCAAGCAATATCCGGACTATCAGAAGCGCGCGCAAGCGATGTTCCCGGACCTCAAGCTCGACGACCTCCCGGCCGAGGAAGAATAAGTTCGTGGACTTCTCT
>CAVIVB010000293.1:1693-2347 GCA_963645785.1 bacterium | reverse complement strand
AGTATCACCTGTGCCACCACCCGTACCATTCACATCCAATACATACTTTTTGGCCACACGATACGAACACGTGCTCTCATCAAAATGAACATCCGCAGGCAGCTTAGTCGTCAACTTGAGATCAACCTTACCAAATCCGAGTTGCACATCACTCTCCGAAACTGCATCGTCCGGAATGGCGTCCTTCGTGTAGAGACTCTGGGATGGCAGCTTCACCGATTGCAAATCAGATTGCATCACAATGACCTTCCCTAAATCATCACGCCCAAACGTCTTAACAGTTGGATTCTGTTTCGACGTTTTCCAATCATTCTTCGTGATCGCCAACGCAGCAAGCGCACTCTTCCGCCGTACTCGATCCCAATCACTCGGAACAAAAACAATCGTCGCGGCAGCTTGCACTTTATACCGCCGCTGCAAATCGGACAAAGGCTTTCCTCGATTATACTTGAATGGAAAGACCGTGCCAACATTCACGTCATCAAATTGCCCTTTCACTTTGAGTGTATAATCATATGACACCCAATAACCATCGGCGGCAGGCTTATCCTTCCTCCCACTTTTCTCCACCTCAACCGAGAGCTCACACCCTTCAAGTGAAACACCACAAATCATCGGCGTGCGTTCCATGGTCGGCATCGCCAATGAAGACGG
>CAVIVB010000293.1:0-1683 GCA_963645785.1 bacterium | reverse complement strand
CAAATCAATCCCATCATCACCCGAAAGAGGCGTCCGCTCTCCAACAAGACTATCCGTCACAAACACTTGATGACGCAAAAATTCTGCTTCATCCGCACTCGGAGAAAAGGAACGTGAACTCACGAACGGTTGATTGTTTAGAAAGAAGTTGCAGAATGGACTCATGAACTCTGTCCAGCCATGCGAATTGATGGCGAGGTTGTAGTCCGCAAGCGAAACAAGCGGCACATTCCCACTGCCCAAAATGGTATCCATGAATTGGTCCCAAGCTTCCGGGGTGATCGTTTGATAGTCCGTGTGGTCCGCCTTCTCAAAAGCGTAAGAAAGCGAAATGCGCCCATCCGGCGTAGATGTGCGCCCATAAATCTTGTTCCCCGTGCTATCCGTTTGTGCACACCATATGCGATTGATATCGATATAATCCGACACATCCACCGCGCAAAACGCATAACGCCCCGCGTCAAATCCCATCGGCTCCCAAACAGCCGCAAGCGAACGCCGCGACCAAAAACGCACGTCATTGATAAGCGGCGGCGGCAAATACGCAAGCGCTTCCACATTGAGAACAGACACCGTATCCTCAATGGACGCCGTCTGAGATGAATTTGTGCCGCCAATAAAAACACGGTCTTCCCAATGGTTCCCAATCTTCGTACCGCCTGTGCGTGGGTAGACGTAGTGATTTTGCATGATCCCAGGATAGATATTATTCCCAATCGCGCAGTCAATACGCTCTATCGCCTCGGCAAGCGCCGCCTTCGCCAACAAGCGCGAGGACGAAGTCTGGCGCAAGAAGCTCGAGGGTACACGTGAATAACGCATATACGCCGAAAATGCCACCGCAGAGACGACGATCACCATCATCATCCCAAGCACAATCAAGAGCGCACTACCGCGCTGAAATCCGCCGCGCTTCATCGCTCACCCTCCTTCAACCGATAAAAATTCGGCAAATAAAATCCTGTCTTCATCGTGCCCGTCGCCGTCTTCAAAACGGGCGTAAATGTATTCTTCGTAATGCGCACCCAATAGGGGTGCCCCCATGGGTCGCGCATCTTCCCATCCGACCCAAGCGAGGCTTGCAGCATCGAAGGAATCTGCCCACCAGACTGCGCCGTCTCGCCACCAAAAATCCGCTTCAAATTGCTCTCGCTCACTTCAAGCGTCCCAGCCAACTCAAGCTCATATTCACCGCTCGAGTTGGCCCAGTTCTCACTCGCCAAAATCGCTTGCGAAATCGTCTGCACTTCCGTCTTCGCCTTTTGTACGCGCGCACGCTGCCGCGCCGCCGTCACAGACGTCGCCATGGCCGCAAGCAGAACCGCAATCATGGCAATCACCACGAGCAATTCAACCAATGTAAAACCTCTCTCCTCTTTACTCAAAAACATCGGGATTACTCCATATCGCATTCCACAACTCAACATCCGAGGCCGACCCTGTCCCATCCGGCCCACCACTCATCACATTGATAATATAGGTATCGGCACTCCTCGCAGATGAGCCCACCCCCACATCAAGCAAATTCATGCCAATACTATAAATCGAATTCTCATTGTTCGCTGTAATGCCACGCGCATTCGAATCAAGGTAATTCGCAAAATTTTCGCTCGCTCCTTGCCCACTCCCACTGGCCGTGCAACACGCTCGCGTAAAAAACTGACCACGCTTATTCCAAAGCCC
>CAVIVB010000292.1:0-2348 GCA_963645785.1 bacterium | reverse complement strand
GTGCTTCCAACTTTCTAGCATAAGTGAAAGAAAAAGTTGAAAACGCGGCAGATTTTTGCGCGAAACTTTGCAAAATTTGGGGTAAATTGGAGGGCAATTATGGGCAAATTGGAGGTCCAATCGTGGGGCCGTTGGAAAAGAAGTGCCGCGGAGGGAGGGAGTATTTGATAATACGGATTGAAATTTGCCGCGGAATATGGTATAATAAGCGGCATGACAACTAAGAAGATACTTTTGGGATGTGCCGCGGTTGTTGCGATGAGCGTGGGCGCGGCGGATGTTCGTTCGTTTGTGGTTGAGTCCGATCGGCTGGGTGCGGAGATTCAGCCGACGATGTATGGTATTTTTTATGAGGACGTCAATTTTGCGGGGGATAGTGGGCTTTATGCTGAGCTGGTTGCGAATCGTTCGTTTGAGTATCCGCAGAATTTGATGTGTTGGGATAGTTTTGGGCGTGTGACGGTGCGGGATGACAAGCCGGCGTTTGAGCGTAATGCGCATTACGTTTCGCTTGAGCCGAGTGGGCACGCCCATAGGTGGACGGGGCTTCGCAATCGCGGCTTTTTTGGTATGGGTTTCAAGAAGGGCGAAAAGTACGATTTTTCCACGTATGCGCGGCTAGATTTGGCGAATGGACAGAAGGCGAGGATTCGTGTGGAGTTGCTTTCGGGCGATAATTCGGTCCTTACGAATGTGGTTGTTGAGGTGACGGGCCATAAGTGGCAGCGGTACGCGGCAGAATTGACTGCGCCTGTGACGGAGGCGAAGGGCATGTTGCGCATTGTGCTTGAGAAGGATTCGGAGGGGGTGGACCTTGATCATATTTCGCTGTTTCCTGCGGACAATTGGCATGGGCTACGTACCGACCTTGTGCGCGCGTTGGAAGAGTTGAAGCCGGGCGTGTTTCGCTTTCCGGGTGGGTGCATCGTGGAGGGGGTGGATCTTGCCACGCGCTATCGTTGGAAGGAGACGGTTGGGCCGGCGGAGAATCGTCCGGTTAATGAGAATCTTTGGCAATGTTGGGGGGAGCGGATGTTTCCATATTATTTTCAGAGTTGCGGATTGGGGTACTATGAGTATTTTTTGTTGGCGGAACGGTTGGGGGCTGAGCCGTTGCCGGTGGTGTCCGTGGGGTTGGCGTGTCAGTGTCGGAACCGCGAGGATGATCCGGCGGCGTGCGTGGCGGTGACGAATCTTCAGGAATATGTGGATGATGCGCTTGATCTTATTGAGTTTGCGAATGGTCCGGTGGATTCGAAGTGGGGCGCGATTCGAGCGCAGATGGGGCATTCCGCGCCGTTTGGGATGAAGCAGATTGGGATTGGCAATGAGCAGTGGGGGCAGGCTTATGTGGAGCGGGCGAAGGTGATTATCGCGGCGATTCGTGCGAAGTATCCTGAGATTCAGATTTGCGGTTCGGTGGGTCCGTTTATGGATACGGAGCAGTCCGATTTTCTTTGGAAGGCGATGCGGGAGATTGGGGTAGAGAAAGTGGATGAGCATTATTATCGTGCGCCGGACTGGTTCAAGAAATCTGCCGCGCGTTATGATGGTTATGACCGCAAGGGGCCGAAGGTGTTTGCGGGGGAATATGCCGCGATTGTGGCGGGTGGTAGCAATTCGTTTGAGACGGCGCTTGCGGAGGCGGCGTTTATGACGGGGTTTGAGCGTAATGCCGATGTGGTTTACCAGAGTGCTTACGCGCCACTTTTCGCGCGTGTGGATGGGTGGCAGTGGCATCCTGACCTTATTTGGTTTGACAATCTTTCGGTCGTGCGCACGCCGAATTATTATGTCCAGCAGATGTATGCGCAGAATGCAGGCACGCATGTGGTGGCGCTGACGGAAGGTGGGAAGGCCGTGACGGGCGCGGGCGGGCTTTATGCGACGGCGTGTTTTGATAAGAAGGCGAATGACTACATCGTGAAGATTGCCAATGTGTCGACGAACGCGCAAGAGGTGGCAATTTCGTTCAAGGGGATTGCCGCGCTTGGGGCGGGTACGCTTACGACATTGCATGCGGACAATCCAAATGCGCACAATACGCTTGCCGAGCCGAATGTTGTTGTGCCGATGGTGGCGGCCATTCAACCAACAGGCACAGTTCAGAAGTTGACGTTGCAGCCGTTGAGCTTTGTTGTTCTTCGAGTTGGGAAGAGATAACCGCGGCAGATTTTACGCGCGTGTTTGGAAAATTTTACGCGCGTGTTTGGAAAAAAATACGCGCGTGTTTGGGTCGAGTTGTGGGGCCGTTGGGATTGGATTCATTCACCGTGGTGAACGGATTCATTCGCCATTGGAAATGAATTCATTCGCCGTGGTGAATGATTTTGTTCACCGTTGGGAAT
>CAVIVB010000291.1:0-2325 GCA_963645785.1 bacterium | reverse complement strand
TGTATAAAATAGTATGGAGGGAGCGATAGGGCTCCTTTCAATAAAACAAAACAAGAAAGGTAAAAAGTTATGAACGAAAATGAATTTGTTGGTCAAGAGGAAGAATTTGTTGGTCGGAAGGATGAAGCTGTTGTTGGTCGGAAGGACGAAGCTGATGTTGGTCGGAAGGAAGTTTATTGGAAGCGGTTTGTGCAGAAGCTTGGGAATGTGCGTGTGATGCGGTTGATAGAAATGTGCGTGGCGTCGGATCCTGATAAGAACGCGATGTGCGCGGTCTTGGAGGCGATGCTGGAAGAGGACGCGGCGAAGTTGCAAGGGGTCGAGATGGTGTTGTCGGAGGCAGAGGTGATTGTGGTTGCGATGAAGCAATTGAAGATTGCCTCTTGGTATGCGCGGTGGTGGTATTTGGACATGGCGGAGAATGGTTGGATGACGTCTGGCGGGGTGTGTGTGAATACGCGGAATTGGCGGAAGCTGATGCAGGCGTGGTGGCGGAATGCGTATGACGAGACGAAGGAGGAGATCATGAGCGAATACAATATCCGCTGCGAGACGGTTCGGGCGATTCTGGCGCGCGAGATGTGAGGGTGGAGCGCGTGGTTGAGGTGGTTGCAATTTGGCGCAGAATATGGTATAATATGGGTCATGAACGTTAGAGAAGAGATATTGAAGGCTGGTGCGATGTTGAGCGTCGCGCTGGGTATTATGCTTTGTTCTGTTGCGGAGACGGTGGTTGATGTGACGGGCGCGGGCGCGGAGAAGTTTACGGTTGCGGTGGACATTTCGAACGCGGCGTATGCGAACAGTTTGAAGCGGAATTTGGAGCGCTCGGGCGTCTTTGTGGTGCAGGCGAATGGTGCGATCAAGGTGAGCGGGACGCCTGGCGCGGCGGTTAAGGTTGAAGGGCGCGGGAAGGTGTTGACGTCGACGGCGGCGGTGACGGATGAGAAGACGGCGCGGATGGCGGCGCGGAAGTTGTCGGATGCGATGTGTGAGGCGTACGCGGGGCAGAAGGGCTTTGCGTGCGATCAGGTGGCGTTTGTGAATCGGAAGGGCAAGAACAATTCGCAGTTGTGTGTGGCGTATCCGGATGGGTATGACGTGATGCAATTGACGAGTGACGCGGCGGCGGTTGTGGGGCCGCGGTGGAAAGATGCGAACACGCTCTTCTACACGTTCCTGAAGGCGGGGCCGCAGATTTATGAGTACAACTTGGCGAAGAAGACGCGGAAGCTGAGGTGGAGTTTCAAGGGGCTGACGACGGGCGCGGCAGTTTCGCCAGACGGGAAGAGGGTCGCGATTATTTTGTCGTTCCAGGGGAATCCGGAGTTGTATGTGATTGAAGGGGATCGGTATACGCGGCTGACAAACACGCCGAACGCGAGCGAGGGGCAGCCGGCGTGGAGTCCGGACGGGAAGAAGATTGTGTATGTGTCGGATGAGAGCCGGCATCCGCATTTGTATGTGGTGGATGTGGCGACGAAGAAGACGCGGCGTTTGACGTCGAAGGGGTCGCAGAATGTGGATCCTGACTGGGGGCGGGATGGGCGCATTACGTACATCACGAAGCGAGCGGGTGGTGCGCAGGTGGCGGTGATGGAGCCGGCGGAAGGCGAAGGCGCGGCGCGGCTTGTGACGGGGCCTGGGACGTGGGAGCATCCGTCGTGGTCGCGTGATATGCGGCATGTTGTGGCGGGGCGCGACAAGGCGATTTTCATTGTGGACACGTTGGAAGGTGGGGATGAGCCGCGGCAGATGTTTTCTGCGAATGGCAATTGGATTACACCTTCGTGGAGCAAGTAAGATGGCAGGTAGCAAGATTGATGTGGCGTACGTCGCGAACTTGGCGCGGCTAGAGTTGACGGAGGAAGAGAAGGCCGTGTTTCAGCCGCAGCTTGAGACGATTGTGAAATATGTCGAGAAGATTTCGGCGGTGAATGTGGATGGGGTTGAGCCGATGATGCATGGGCGGCCGCTAGTGAATGCGTTTCGCGAGGATGAGGTGCGGCCGTCGATGGCGCGAGAGGTGGCGCTTGGGAATGCGCCGGCGCGGGTCGGGAATGAGTTTTTGCTGCCGAAGATTGTGGAAGGAGCTGAGTCATGAAGTTGTACGAACTTGGCATTCAGGAGGCACAGGCGGGGCTTGCGAAGGGCGAGTTTTGCGCGGCAGATTTGGTGCAGGCGATCATTGCGCGGGTGCATGAAAAGAATGGCGAGATTGGCGCGTATTTGACGTTTGATGAAGAGCAGGCGATGAAATTTGCCGCGGAGAATCCGAAGGCGGTGCCGATTGCGATTAAGGACTTGATCAATGTGGCGGGGCAA
>CAVIVB010000290.1:0-2364 GCA_963645785.1 bacterium | reverse complement strand
GCAAATGAGCTGTATAAAACAACGCCCTCCACAAAGGCAAAGGCAGCAAGGGCAATGGCATCATCTTTCTCATGCACCCATTCACCGATTTTCTTAATGCGGGCTGAAAATGTGGGATCGTCTCGGAAACTCAAATAAAATTCCCGGTTGTGCAGGTTCAATAGCTCGTTGATGGTGCGGTAGAATTTTTCATGGATCGCAAGTTCCACCATGCTGAATAAAGAACCCATTCGGTGAAATTCGTTTTTATCAAAGATCTGTCTAAAACGTGTCCCCCACCAATCCCCCACGTTAGTCTCGTACAAAGAAAACAATTTCAATGTAGTCAATACACCGTGGCGTTCGGCTTCGCTAAAATTAGTTAAAACGTCATGGATATCCTTTTCGGTTTTGACTTCGGTGGGCAACCAATAGATATCCATTTGGTCGGTGATGAATTTCTCAATTTCAGGGTAATCATCACTAGGAATTAAATGTTCGGGGTAATTTTCAAGTTCTTTATCCATCTCTCATTCCTCCAAAAGTTGTTGAGAAGCTTTGTTAGCCTTGTTTTCAAAAATCTTTCTTACAACGCGGGCAATAATTTTGAAAAGAACCATTGCGATGTAGATAGTCCTTATATTCATAGCCGCATAGAGAGCAATAATACACGTTTGGATCCGCACTCATTTTGTTTTCCTCCGTTTGGTCACTTGTTTCTTCATATTTGGGGACTGCGATTTTTTAGTTTTTTCCGCAATAAGCCATTCATGGATAAGTGTATCGTAAAGTTTCAATGTGGCTTTGATGCCTTTATTTTGACCCTTACCATAATGTCCTAATTCCACATCCTTCACCAATAGCTCACGCCGTCTCTTAACCTCTTTTGCGTTACTGCGTTTTTCATTTTGTTTTAATTGTAAGGATATAGCTTGCAATTTTGATTTGCGCTCAATATCAAGCTTATCACCGAACATTAAGACGTCTTCGCACTCGTCCAAAGCGTCAAGGAATGTGTTTTCCTCTATTACAATTTTACGTGCAGCTTGTGGTAGAGGTGTTGTTTCCTTTGGTAGATCAACGTTAAGATACCAACTGAATGTTTTAATTAAGGAGTCCGAATTGATTTTTAGGCCATTATCGGACGCCCTACAAATAAACCCTTTGTTTCCAAACCATGTGTGCGGCATTTTTTTGAATTGATTTTCATACTTTTTTAATGCGTCACAGCCTTTAATCCATTCCAAAGCCCATTGTTTGGATTTAACGGTATCATAATGTTCGCCATACCATTGTATTGTTCGGTTAATCAGGGTATTGATTTGGTCCTTATTTAAAAGTTCCTGTTCATAACCGAACATAGGCTCCTCTATCGTTCTTTTTGCAGCTCTATGTCTTTTCACTTGCGCAACCATATAATTATCCTCACAGCTCCTCAAAATTCAAATTAGACGTATTGTAGCGTATATAAAACGATACCATTAAAATCAAATTCTGTCAACGGGTAATTATTTTGTAACGTTTTAATCAGTAAATTATATCACAAAATCAGCGGGCAAAAAAGGGCTCCCACACAAAGGAGCCCAATTCACAGGAGGAGAATGTGTCTTTCTTTTTAGATGTTGGACACCGAAGTAATGCGATAATAGCCATTCTTACGGTCGCCGCCATTAAATAAAGGATTGGCAACCATAGCATAGCGGGTTTTGAATGCGATCTTCGGTTGGAAAGATTGTTGGTCAGTCGCTTTGTACATTTGAAGCGGCACATACGGACAATAGAAGTAGCCAGCATCAAAGGGGGAGGCGCCTTTATAACCAACCATGTAAAAGTCCCCGGTCACATACGGATCGACAAACACTTTCATGCGGCCCCCAATCGTACCAATAAAGGTGCTTTGGGTCCAATCCGTATCAACTTGAGAATCCAAACGACCGTAGCTTAAAACGTCAGCCATTGCAAGGGCGGAGGCAACGTTCGGGGAGACAACCAAAATGTTCCCCTTGCCGCGACGAGTGTCGATGCCCACTGCATTCGCGTCTTGTTCGATTGCAAAATGGAGACCTTTGAATTTTTCAGCTGACCAACGACCATCGCTGTCAACGTCCATATCAAATTTACCCGTTGCGCCACTACCACCTAAAACCGCTTGATTATACAAAGTGCGCAAAAATTCGCGGTTGATTTCGCCAAGGATTTCAGTGGAAAGAATGTTGGCCAATTCGGTTTCAGCATCCAGACCATGCACTGACGCCATATCCTGCGCAAGTTCCACACTGTATTCAGCTTTTAATGCGCGGGTACCGGCAGTCGCAACCACTTTCTCAATGGTCACGGCCATTTGATTTTGGATATTGCCTTCGCCTGTAGCCGTATCCATAGTGG
>CAVIVB010000289.1:0-2387 GCA_963645785.1 bacterium | reverse complement strand
ATTCCCCCCTGAAAGCCAATCCATTTCCAACGGTGAACGATTTCATTTCCAACGGTGAACGAAATCAATCCCAACGGCCACCACTTCCCCCTTCCAATTCGCCCTCAAATATGGTATAATATACGCCTAGTGAGTCAAGGTACGTCCTTTCATTCGACCGCGGCACTTTTGCCGCGCGCCCTTTCAAACGCGCTTCCACCAAGCGCGGCACTTTCCTTTTCCTTGAAAGGACGCCCCCATGCTTGAAAAACTCCATGCCAAGGTTGGCGACTTCTGGTGGTATTCCGCGATGATTTTTCTCGCTTGCCGCCTTGGCGATGGCATCCAAGCTTTCATCGGCTTGTGGCTCGTCCCCAAATATGTCGGCACCCAAGAACTCGGCGCCGTCATGCCCCTCCAATCCCTCGCGACACTTTTTGCCGCGCCCCTCGCCATCCTCGCCATCGTCTTCTCCAAATACGTCAACACCTACGCGACCCGCGGCGAAATGGGCAAAGTCAAAAGTTTCATTCGCGACATCATCACCACCGCCTGCCTCATCTTCATCCTCTGCATCGCCGCGGCACAAATCATCCTCCCACACTTCTATGAACGCCTCCGCATCGCAAACGGACTCCTCACCATCCTCATCCTCCTCGCTGGCTTCACCACCAACCTCTCCCAACTTTTCACCAACGCCTTGCAAGGCCTGAAGAAATTCAAGACGATGTCCATCATCACCTTGATTGGCGCCCCCATTCGACTCATCACCCTTCTCATCGCCATGCCCATCCGCGCCCTCTCAGGTTACATCCTCGGCCAAACAACGCCCCCCGCCACCTCATCCTTCATCGCCTTCCTCACTCTCCGCAAAGACTTCAAATCGGTGAAGCCCGACCCCACCTGGCGCCGCGACCTCCCCTCCATGCTCCGCTACGCAATCCCCCTCACCGCCTCCACCGTTGGGACGGCCATCTTCGCGGCACTTTTCAATACGATCATCCGCCAACGCCTCCCCGAAGTCGAATCCGCCGCATTCTATATGCTTTCGCGGCTCTCCGAAATCGGCTGCTACTTAAGTATGTCCTTATTAGTAGTTCTCTTTCCACTCGCGGCAGAATCCCACGAACAAGGCCATGAAAACCGCCGCGTCTTGCACCACGCCGTCATCGGTTCCATCGCCTTTAGTATCGTCCTCGCACTTGCCTTTGGCCTTTGCGGACGCCCCCTCTTCGGCCTCGTCTCAATTTGGCAACCCTATCAAAACTACGCATACTTACTCATCCCAACAACCATCAACTCAGGCCTCGCGGGCGCGGTCGGTGCCATCGTCACATACGAAATCGCCTGCCGCCGTTTTGCCGCAACTTGGTTCTCAACAATCGAAATCCTCGTATTTATTGGACTCCTCATAAGCTTCATGGGTTGTGAATTCTTCCGCGGCACTTTTCCCGACCCCATCGTCAATTGGATGGCCTCCCTCCATCTCAACAACCTCACCACCATCATTTATCTTTCTCTTGCAAATGCCATCTTCCAACTCATCGTCCTCGCCTTTATTCTAAAGCGAAGCACACCCTCAAAAGGACAATAATCATGCCCGAAAATCTACTTGTAAAACCTGATCAATACTATGGCAACACACGCTCTGATATGGTCAAATATGTCCGCGACAATCCGCGGCACATTCTAGAAGTCGGCTGTGGGCAAGGCAACTTCTCCAAGAACTTTCCAGATTGCGAATATCTCGGCATCGAGCCCAATCCAGAAATGGCCGCAAAAGCCGCGGCAAACAATATCCATGTCATCAATGGACTCTACGATGATGTCGCCTCCCAAATTCCCGACGGCCACTTCGACCTAATCGCCTGCAACGATGTAATCGAACACATGATTGACCCCGCGGGCTTCCTTCGTAATGTAAAATCTAAGCTCGCCCCCAACGGACAACTCATCGCCTCCATCCCCAACATCCGTTATGCACCCGTCCTATTCGATTTGATTGTTCATGCAGACTTTGAATATCAAACCCAAGGCGTAATGGACTATACCCATCTACACTTCTTCACACCCAAAAGTTTCAAACGCCTCGCCGAACAATGTGGATGGAAAGTTGAAATTCTAGAACCACTCAGCTTCGCACCATTCAAACCTATCAAGAACCTAATCTTAAAGTTCCTTGAACGCAAAACGCACGACCTCCGAAACCCACAATTCGCCGTCCGCCTCTCGCCTTTATAAACGCCCGCGCTTACAAATACGCGCCGCGAATTGTTTAGCTAACTCTCAATCCACAAACTTGAAATACCATGTCACCACAAATGGCATGTGGTGATCAAGAAAAACTCTAAAGCGCTTCTGCCAACGCCGCATAAATGTGCGACCCGTTCCAATGTTATATCCAACCG
>CAVIVB010000288.1:0-2400 GCA_963645785.1 bacterium | reverse complement strand
CTTCAGCCCCCTCCGCCTACAACATGAACCAATACGTGACAACGAATCTCATTTTCCCCTAAAATGTTTTATTGGGAATCACCAATCGCTCCAATGTGCCATCGGCCGCGCGGCGTTGCTCAAATGTATATTCCTTTCCACCGAGAGGCACATTTTCTAAACGAAATTCCTCTTCCGTAAATGGTTCAAAATGAATCGTCCCCTCATCCGAAATCGAAATTCCACACCAATACAAATAAAACGAATTCAACCACGCGCTATGGAAATAATCCCACGCACCGCCATTTCGTCCGCCATCTTCTGGTCGATAATGTTCTGCCGCACGTGGCGAAGTGCGGTCACCATACGCCCAATGCACCTCATTCCACCCATCAAAAAATTCAAGCCACTTATGCCGCAAACTTTTCTTCACGCGCGCCGCCTCACCAAACGCCGCGGCATACAACCCATTCGCATAATGCCAAGTGGGACCATTCCATGAGCACATATATGTATGCGGTTGAGAACGCGTGCCCACATTTGGCGAAACAATACAATTGGCCGAGTTATACATCGGACACTTCTTTGCACATGTCGTCAACGGGAAATCTTCCCAAAACCAATCGCGATCCGTCAGCTTATCAAACGCACGCAAATACTTTTCATCCTTTACCGTTCCCCACAAATATGGCGCAAAACTGTCATAACAAGGGGCCTCATCCGCAAGCCGATACGTCTCAGGGTCCGCCGCCAAGAACATCCCCAGCTTCTCATCCCAATGACGCGAACGAATTATTTCAATCGCCCTATTTGCACGCCTTGAAAATTCTGCCGCGTCTTCTTTCTGACCCAAAATTTCCGCCACCTTTGCCGCGCCTAGCAGATTCCCAATTTGATACATCGCCGTATCCAGCCGCACCAATCGCGCATAACCAACCTCATTCGTAAATTCCTTATCGCGCCGATAATCCCACTTCGGATTCGTAAACTGATAAAAGTTCGGTTGATATTCCGCGCCCGTCATCCAACTGCCCACCTGAATCGGCAAGCCATCCATCTCCTTTCCCGCAAATCCTTTCACAGCAGGATAAACCGCCGCGGCAAATTCCTTCGATGGATGCACTTTCATCAACTCCGCAATGGAATGCCCCGTAAATTGAATGTAGTCGCGATAACCCTTCACACCGTCACACCAATTCAGCACGTGTGATCTTACGACACGTGCGTCTCGCATCCATCGCGCCTCCACAATCTGCACAGGCACAGGCAACCCAATCACACAATCAAACCACGCCCCATACGGGCTTTCATACATCGCCGTGCGCGGATATTCATGCTCGGCAATAATCCGCCGCGCCGTATGAATTGAACGCTTCACCACAAACCACCGATACAAATACATCCTCCGCAAATCACTCGACGCCGTCTCAAACCGCGGCACATTTTTCGCGTACCATTCATCAAACGCGCGCACATTTTTTTGGAATGCCTCGCGATCCAAAAGTGCCGCATCCACACGCCTTTCCGCCTCCACCGCGCTTTCACTTGCCATGCCAAGTGCATACCGAATCGTCGCCTCACCATGACCCTTCACGTTCAACTTGAGCACCTTGCCCGCAAAACTACCCTTCGCACACGCATATGTCTTGCGCTTCACATTCTGACACATCGAAACCGTCTCAAACACCCATTCCTTCGGCCCTTCGCCCATCACAGGCAAACCGCCGCGCGTCTCAAATTCAACCGTATAAACCTTCTCTTCGGGGCTTACATTCTTGATCGTCACCTCCGCCAAATATGTGTTGTCTTCCAAAATCGCTTTTGTCTCCTTCACCACCGTCGCACCCACATACGGCCCCTCCTCCGCGGCAATTTTTTCGCTTCGATAATATGTCACCATCTTCGCAGGCGTCCAATGATTGCGCACCGCGGCAAATTTCAATTCGTTCGTCCCATCCAATACTTTAAATGTCAACGCATCACTAAGCCCCACCACTTCATGCACCACCGAAAGCTTCCCCGAAAGCCCCATGTTGAGCGCCATCACCATCCGATAAGGCACCTCATGCCCCTCATACGAAGCCGCCGTCCCATTCAAATCCCACATCCCCGTCTGACATTGCCCCGTCCACATTTCAGGCCCTATCAAATCCGAACGATACGCACTTGCCAATTCTTCATTGACGCGCGCCAAAGTTGAGGCAAAAGAAAAGTGACCAAAGAGCGCCAATAACCCAACCGCGCCCAACAAACGAATTTTCTTCAAAGATTTCATACCTAATATTATACCATATTCCCGAGCAAAACACAATCCCCCGCGGCACTTTTTCACCACTCCCCCTCCCCTTCAGCACCCTCCTCCCATACATTTAGCCAAAAGTACCGTACTTTTTGGCAAAATGTACCGTACTTTTTGGCAAA
>CAVIVB010000287.1:0-2412 GCA_963645785.1 bacterium | reverse complement strand
TTGACTCGGCTTGGCATCCTTACGCACAGGTCGCGATGCAGACGCACCACCATTGCCGCCCTTGCCACGCGGCTGATCCTTGCGCCCACCATTCCGACCGCCGTTCCCAGAACGCGCCGACCCCTTCTGTCCTCTCCCCTGATTCTTTCCGCCACGATCCTTCCCACGCGTAGGAGCCTTCTTCGACTTCCCACCCGTCAGCACCGCGGCAATCTTCTTCAAAAATCCAAATGCCATACTGTCCCAACCTTCGAGAACATAAATAATAACACAAACCTTCGGACCGCGAGCCCCAAAGCCCACCGGCACCGAAGGTCAACCAACAGCCAGTACGCCCAGCTTCCACCAGGCGTACCAGCCTCCCACGATTAACGCTTCGAGAACTGGAAGCGCTTACGAGCACCAGGCTGACCTGGTTTCTTACGCTCTTTCATACGGCTGTCACGCGTCATGCACCCAGCCTTCTTCAGAGCCGCACGCGTCGTCTCATCCGCCTCAACAAGCGCTCGCGCCAAACCGTGACGAATCGCACCAGCCTGACCCGAAATACCGCCGCCCTTGGCGAACACCACAACGTCAACCTTCGTCATGTCATAACCGCTGATCGCAACCGGCTGCTTCAAGTAATCACGCAACGCCTCGGACTGAATATAATCCTCAAGCGCCACACGGTTCACCGTCCACACACCCTTGCCTTCCATCAACGTCACACGCGCCGTCGCCGTCTTCCGACGACCTGTACCTGCAGAAATTGCCTTCTTTGCCATTTCTAAAATCCTCCTTAGAGCTTGATTTCAACCGGCTTCTGCGCCGCGTGAGTATGTTCCGCACCCGCAAAAACTTTCAAACGCGTCATCATCTTACGCGCAATGTTGTTCTTCGGGAGCATCCCCCAAACCGCTTCCTTAATCATGCGGTCCGGATGTTTCGCACGCATCTCAGCCGCCGTGAAACGCTTCAACCCGTCACGGAAACCGCTGTAGCGCTGATATTCCTTCTGCTCTTCCTTCTTGCCCGTGAGCTTAACCTTAGCCGCATTCGTCACAATCACGAACGCTCCAGCATCCACCGACGGATCAAACGTCGGCAAATCCTTCGCACGGAGTTTATTTGCCACAACGACAGCAAGCCGACCAAGCGGCTTTTCCGTCGCATCAATGATGTACCACGAGCGATTATCACCCGGGTTCGGAGCACGATAGCTCTTCTGCATCTTCTTTTGTTCCTTTTTACTTTCGGATTTGTGCCCCTTATCCAGGGTTTTGTCCGCATTACCCGCCACCAGCACCATTGCCAGCCCGCGAGGGAAACCGGTTTATATCCCCGATCTCGCACAACGAGCGCATATTATATCATATTTCCGCCCAACGCGCAACCCCCTTTTTTCAAAAATTTTCATCCAAATTTCCACGCCAATTTTGCCGCGCCCCCTTCCCTTTCGTCCCAAAATATGGTATAATATGCTCCTATGGCAGTTATCCTCGAAAGCGAACGGCGGACGATGAAGGCACGGGTCTTCATCGCGTTCCTCTATGCCCTCTTGATTTTGGGCGCCATCACGATGGTTTATCCTTTCGCCGTGATGATTTCGGCCTCGTTTTCATCCTCGTATGATTACACGCGGCACGATGCCATCTTGCGTTCCGCCTTCGATCGCAACGATCGTTTCATGCGTTCGATTGCCTTGCGCTTCACACGTTTCCCACGCGATGTCTATCCAGACGCCCCCGCCTCCTGGACCAGCTGGGATGCCGTTGCAAAGGACCGCGGCGGAATTTCCGTCTTCGCCTCTCGCGAACTCGCCGCCGTCACCGACTGCGACCAATACGTCGTCTCAAAAAAGCGTGCCGAACAATTTGCCGCGGCCATGGCCAAGCGGGATGCGCGCACGCTCACATGCGATTATGACGCGCGCGATGTGGCTCGATTTGTCCAAGAAAAGTATCACACGATCGACGCCTTGAATGCGGCTTGGCCCATTCGGTATCGTTCATTCTTTGATGTATCCTTTTCCATCGAATCCAAAATGCCACCTGAAAAGGTTTTGGAAGACAATGAGAAGTTTGCAACATGGGACGAATTCAAGCGTTGGTATCCCAAGCGTGCGCTCGAGCGCGGCGATTATGTTTCGCGTTCAATGCCCTATCCGCTCAAAGAAAATGCCGCGGCCATCCGCAACGCCCTCGCCGTCCAATTCATTGAACATGGCACACGCGACTTTGTGGAAAGTGCGCTCGCCAATTATCGACTCGTCGCCGAATATCTTTTCTTGCGTGGACGCGCCTTTTTGAATACGATTATTCTTGTCGTTCTATCCGTCCTCGCATCGCTCACCATCAATCCGCTTGCGGCGTATGCCCTCTCTCGTTTTCGGTTGCGCGCGACAGAAAAGATTATTCTTTTCCTTTTGGC
>CAVIVB010000286.1:0-2422 GCA_963645785.1 bacterium | reverse complement strand
ACCATATCCTCCTCGACAGCTACGAAGCCGGCACGCCTTCCTGGACGCCTAACTTCCGCGCTGAATTCAAAAACCGCCGCGGATATGATTGCCTTGACTTCCTACCTATCCTGGGCGGTTACACGAATCTCTACACCGCCGCTGAATGCGCCCGCTTCACATCTGACTTTGATCGCACCATGCGCGAGCTCTATCGCGACGTCCTTTTCAAGCGCATGGCCGCACGTTGCCGTGCCGAAGGCCTCGCCTTTGCCAACGAACCTTATTCGGGCCCTTTCAATCCAGAGGAAGTCGCGCCTTTTATTGACCGGCTCATGACCGAATTCTGGTTCACGCCCAACAAGCCCGGCGCCCTCTACGCCAACGAACACGCCCTGTTCAACACATTCCGCCGCGCCGATGGCTCACGCCACAACATCATCGAAGCCGAGTCTTTCACCGGCTCGCCCGAAAATTGTGCCTGGACCGAAACGCCCGCCGCTCTCAAACCTTGTGGCGACCGCGCCTGGCTCAACGGCGTCAACCGCTTCATCCTCCATTCTTGCCCACTCCAACCCTGGGGCAAGGACATTCGCCCAGGCGTGACAATGGGCCGTTGGGGCGTCCACTTCGGGCGCAATCAAACGTGGGCCGAATCAGGTAAAGCCTGGTTTGATTACGTCGCACGCTCGCAAGCCCTCCTTCAATGGGGCGAAAAATCTGCCGCGCGCTTGGATGTCCCCTTCTCGCAACTCGCACGTGCGGCAGGAGATTGGACCGTCTTCTTCATCGTCAATGAAGAAAATACCACAAAGCCTTTTCCCAACCTGAAGGACCCATACGCGCGCTGGTTCAATCCAACCGATGGCACCATCACAACGCCACCAACCGAACTGGCCGCGCACCAATCCGGCTTCTACGTCCGCGGCAAATCTCCCGCGCGCCTCGAGCCACCACCCACCGCCTATGGCACATTCTCCATCGATGGCGGCTGGCAACTTTCCCTCGACCGCACACGCCTCCCGTTCAAACCAACTTCCCTGACCGATTGGACGCTCTCAAAAGACGCCGCGCTCAAATACTTTTCTGGCACAGCGACCTATCGAAATTCAATCTCTCTGCCCGCGCCCACGCCCTTCTTCCACTTTGCAACTCTCACCCTCGGAACCATCCATGGCGCGACAGCGACCCTCCGTGTCAATGGTAAAGACTGCGGAACAATCTGGTGTAAGCCCTGGACCTTCACCATCCCAAAGGAATACCTCAAGCAAGGAAACAATATCCTCGAAATTGACCTCACCAATACTTGGGCCAACCGCCTCATCGGTGACGAACAATTCCCCGCAGACGTCGAATTTGCACCTGCGCCTTACGGCGGAAATATGATGCTGTCCTACCCGGATTGGTTCACGAAAGGTCTCGCCGCACGCCCATCCACGAATCGCACCACCTTCACAACCTGGAACTATTTCACGCCAACATCGCCGCTTATCCCCTCGGGCCTTATCGGTCCGATCGCCATCTTCTTCCACTAATTCCGCGGCACTTTCCCCATCACTAAACCCTGTCGTATCAAATCCCTGGGACTTTTTGGTCAAATTCCAGGGACTTTTTGGCTAAATTCCAGGGAATTTTTGGCCGAAAGTCAGGGACTTTTTGGCCGAAAGTCTCTTCAAAACCGCCGCGGTCTTACGTGCGCAAAGCCGGGTCAAGACGGTCGCGCAGGTAGTCGGCGAGGTGATTGAAGGCCAAGACCAAGATGAAAATTGCCGCGGTCGTGAACGTCATTTCCCACCAGACGCCTTGCCACAGGCGGAGGCGTGCGTTGTTGATCATGACGCCCCAGGAGGGTTCGCCTTGCACGCCGATGCCCAAGAAGGAAATGAAAACTTCCGTTGAAACGGCGGAGGGGAAACGAAGCGAGAATTGAATCAGGATGACGTGGGCGACGTTGGGTAGGATGTGGCGAAACATGATGCGCGCGTGGGAATAGCCGAGGACACGCGCGGCTTGGACGTAGGCTTTTTCGCGGTGTTTCATCACTTCCGCGCGAATTGTGCGGCACACGCCCACCCACGTCGTGAGGCCGATGCCGAGGTAGATGCCGAGGAGACCTTGGCCAACCACAAGCGAGATGGCGAGGATGAAGAGGAGTCCGGGCATGGAGGCGACCGTGGCGCAGAGCCAAACGACGACATCGTCCATGCGGCCGCCAAAGTAGCCGCCGAGGAGGCCTAGGAGGACGCCGAGCGGAATGGCGATGAGGGATGTCATGACGCCGACGTGGAAGGCGATGCGTGTGCCTTGAACGAGACGAAGCGCGACGGAGCGTCCTAAGTTATCGGTGCCCACCCAATGTTCGTGGCTGGGCGGCAAGTAGCGTTGGTCGGCGTGGACGACGTTGTATTCGGGGGTGACGTCCCGTGCGCGGGCCACACGATAT
>CAVIVB010000285.1:372-2473 GCA_963645785.1 bacterium | reverse complement strand
ATTCATCCCCGCAATCGCCGCCGCCACCGCCTTCATCTTCGGCCCGCATTTCTTCCCAAGCGTCTTGAAATTCGCCTTCAGATTCACCTCGCAAAGTTCCGTCTCGTCCGCAACAAACTTGACCGCCTTCACATTCAGCTCATCCTCAATCAGGTCTTCCAAACCCTTCACATCGCCGCCCGCAAGCTTCATCGCGCTCAACGGCTGGCGCACCTTCAAATCATTGTCCGCACGCAAACGCCGCCCAAGCTCCACAGCCGACTGCACATCCGCCATCCGCCGTTCCAAATCCAAATCACGCGCCGCCGCATTCGCCGTCGGGAACTCGCACAAATGCACGGACTCCGGATCGCTCGCACCCTTCAAATTCCCATAAATCTCTTCCGCGATGAACGGCGTGAATGGCGCGGCAACCTTCGAAAGCTGCACAAGAACATACCGAAGCGTCCGATACGCATTCAACTTGTCCCCATCATTCGTCGACTTCCAAAATCTCCGCCGCGACCGCCGAATATACCAATTCGTCAAATCCTCAATGAACTTCACAAATGGCCGCACCGCCTTCTGCAAATCGTACGCATCCATCGCCTCCGTCACGTCCGCAATCAACGTCTCCATCGACGACACAATCCAACGATCCAAGACGTTCTCCGACTCCGGCTTCACGACTTCCTTGTCCGCAAACCCATCCACATTCGCATACGTCACGAAGAACGAATACGCATTCCACCACGGAATCAGCAAATCCCGCATAATCTGCTTGACGCCATTTTCCGAGAACTTCAAATTCTCCGCGCGCACAACCGGCGAATAAATGAGGTACAACCGAATCGCATCCGCCCCATACGTGTCCAGCATCAGCGTCGGGTCCGGATAATTCTTCAGCCGCTTCGACATCTTCTTGCCGTCCTCCGCCAACACAAGCCCATTCACAACCACATTCTTGTACGGCGACTTCCCAAAAAGCATCGTCCCCAGCAGCATCAACGTGTAGAACCAACCGCGCGTCTGGTCCAAGCCTTCCGCAATAAAATCGGCCGGGAAGAAATCCTTAAACCCTTCCTCGTCTGGCTTGCCATCCGCGCCGCCCATGTAATGCTGCTGCGCATACGGCATCGACCCCGATTCAAACCAGCAGTCCAACACCTCCGGCGTGCGATGATACGTCTTGCCATCTTTCTTAATAACAATCTTGTCCACGAAATGCTTGTGCAAATCCGTCACCTTCACGCCCGAAAGCGCCTCCAGCTCCGCAATCGACCCCACGCAAATCATGTCGCTCGCGTCCTCATCATTCACCCAAACCGGAATGCAACTGCCCCAAAAACGATTCCGCGAAATGTTCCAATCGCGCGCATCCTTCAGCCAATTCCCAAAACGCTTGTCACCCACATAATCGGGCGTCCAATGCACCTTCGCATTATTTGCCGCGAGCGCCTCGTGCAAGTCTTCAACCTTCACATACCACGCATCAATCGCGCGGTAAATAAGCGGCGTGTCCGTGCGGTCACAATACGGGTAGGAGTGCACAATCGTCGACTGATGAACGAGCTTCCCTTCCGCTTTCAACCTCTTAATAATATCCTTGTCGCAATCCTTGCAGAACCGCCCCTGATACTCTGGCACCTCCGGACCAAACGCCGCGCTCGCATCCAGCGGATCCACAATCGCCTTCATCCCCGCTTCTTGGCAAACACGGAAGTCATCCTCACCATACGCCGGCGCAATGTGCACAAGGCCCGTACCATCATCCGTCGTCACATAGTTATCGTTCAACACATGAAACGCGCCTTCCGACTTCTTCGCGGCATAATATGGAAAGATCGGCTCGTATTCCCAACCCTTAATCGCCGCGCCCTTCATCTCCGCGACAATTTCATATTGCTCCGCCTTCTTGAAATAAATCGGCAGCCGCGCCTTAGCCATCACATAAATCGGCCGCGCTTCGTCCGTCATATCCTTCACCGCCACATAATCAATCCCCGCGCCCGCGCAAATCATCAAGTTCTCAGGCAACGTCCACGGCGTCGTCGTCCAAATCAAAAGGTAGACCGTCGACCCTTCAGGGAACTTCACTTCCCCCGTCGAAAGCGCCTTCACC
>CAVIVB010000285.1:0-362 GCA_963645785.1 bacterium | reverse complement strand
CTTATAATTCGATCCCGCCTCAAAATTCGACAGCGGCGTCGACAACTTCCACGAATACGGCATAATCCGATGCGACTTATAAACCCGCCCCTGATTCCACAACTGCTTGAACACCCACCAAATCGTCTCCATGAACTCCGGATTCATCGTCTTGTAATCATGATCGAAGTCCACCCAACGCCCCATCCGCGTCACCGTCTTGCGCCACTCGCTCACATACTTGAGCACCATCGAACGACACTGCTCATTGAACTTGTCGACCCCCAACGCCTTAATCTCCGGCGCCCCCGAAACACCCAATGCATCCTGCGCCAGCGCCTCAATCGGCAACCCATGCGTATCCCAACCAAAACGCCTCTCCA
>CAVIVB010000284.1:0-2477 GCA_963645785.1 bacterium | reverse complement strand
CGTCACAAAGAACGATGCCGGCACCCGCGGCGCCGCGGCAATTCTCACGCCCAACAAGGTCGTCTTCCCGCCTAATCCCATCGGACCAATCCCCAGCGTATTCGCCTCCTTCAAAATCCGCGCTTCCAATTTCTTCAGCACCGCATCCTTCGCCTCGCCATCTTTATCCAGCGAACGCAAAAGCTGTTCCTTTGCAACTTCAAAACCCGTCGCCCGATCGCCCCCAATACACACGCCCAAAATCCCCGGCGCACACCCATACCCCTGCGTCTTCTGAACCGCATCCAGCAAGCACTTGCGCACCCCTTCCAAATCGCGCCCCGCATGAAGCCCCGCATCCGGCAACGAATATTGCCGCGACATATTTTCGCTGCCGCCGCCCTTCATCATCAACGTGACCGTCCGCCCTTCCGCGGCACTTTTTTCCACGTAATGAATGACGGGCGCAAGCGCGGCACAATTATCATCGTACGACTTGCCCGTCACCGAATCAATCGTGTTCTTCCGCAAGTACCCAAGCACCGTCGCACGCGCCACCGCCTTGCGAATAAGCTCCGGCGTCACACGCCGCCGAAGCCGCGCGTCCACAAAAAACGTGAGCGTCCCCGTGTCCTGGCACAGCGGCGTTGAATTCTGCCGCGCAAGTTTCACGTTGTCAAGAATCGTCCCCAACACGACCGCGGCACTTTTCCCGCGCGCCTCACATTTGGCCGCACGCCGCAAAGCCTTCTCCACATCTGGCGAAAGCGAACAACTCGTCTCACGAATGAGACCGACGATTTGCTCAAGCGTGCTCATTGATTCACAATTTGCAACGTCTTCCCACGAATATCCTTGAAGTCCGATTTATTCTGAATCGCCTCCTGCACCTTGTAAATCTTTTCAAGCTCGCCAATCTCTTTCGTGAAAAGATTTTGCTCCTTCAAGATGCGCAACTTTTCCGCGGCAATAATTCCCGAACGCAATTCCAAAAACCGCCACGACGGCTCGCCATCTGGATACACAAGGAACGTATCGCCCGACGCCCAAAAATCATACGACGCATCTTCCTTCGGATTCTTCGGCCACGAATTCCACGCCCAACGCAGCATCCCATCCAATCCAATCACGCCCGGAAACGCCCCCATCCAAAACGCCTCGCCATCCCCGCTCGACAAAAATGTATTCGGGAAATACGGAATGCAGCACACATAGTACGTCGTCTTGTAGCCCTTGGCCTGACGCTCCTTCACTTCCTTCATGAACTCCGGCGTCACATAATCCAGAAGCTGCGAATAGTTATCAATCGTAATTCCAACAAAGTCGGACGGCTTGCGATTGCCCGCCATCGCAATCTTCATCCCCGGCACCTTCTTCTGAATAAATGTCGCAATGTTCTTCACATCCTCCGGCGTGCGTTCATCCATCGCAATGTACGTATCTTCAAACCAACCCTTCGCCTTCAAGTGCGCGGCAAAATCCACGAGGAAGTCGCCCCAGAAATCCTCAAACTCCTTCGTCCCCGGGTTGCACGTCACCGCCTGCACCTCGCCCTTCTCATTCTCATACCGGCACACATAATTCCACGGACACATCGTGTAGCACGCAATGTCCGGCCCAATCCCGCACGCACGCCCAAACTCCACATACTCATCAAAGATGGAATAATCAAATTCCCACGTCCCATCCGCCTTCTTCACGCGCCCAATCATCGAATGGTACGCGTCAAAGCATTGGTGATTCCACGGCTCATCAACCAAAGTCACCGTCAACGTCTTCTGCCCAGCCGTCGCCAAAACTTCCCAAGACTTCTTCATCGCCTTGTAATGCCCACGCGAAAACGGCTTCACATCGTGAATCCGCGCGACAGCCCACGGGTGCTGCCACAAATCCAAGAAATACTTCCATTCCTTCGCCGGCGGCAAAAACCGATCGAGCACCTTCACGCGCAACTCGCCACACGTATAAACCCCCGCCTTCGTCGACGACGGCACCGAAACTTCAATCACATCTGGCCGCGCTTCATCCTCATCCCACACCACGCGATCCAACTTCTCAAGCCGCTCCAGCGACTTCGGCGACGGCGCATACTTCACGCTCTTCAAAGTGCCGCGCTTCAATGTGAACTCCTTCGGCGCGTCCTTCCCAAGCTCCGACGAGCCCCAAAAGCGGAACGCGGCAGTTTCTCCACGCCACAACGTCACATCAAAAGGCCGAGCCTCAGCCGTCGCGCCAAGCGCAAAGGCCACCAACAATGCGAATATAGTTTGCTTCTTCATGTCCAATATTATACCATATTTCCGCCCAACCCGCAACCCCCTCTTTTACACTTCTTCCAAAATCCACCGCGCTCCCCAGCCCCCTGATCCCCACTACGCCAAGAAAAATCCAACCACACCCGTCCATGTTTCTCCATGTGAGGCGTGGGTAATTAAAACCCCCTTTTCGACCCCACGAAAATACCCTTTTCGGGGGTGCGAAAATACCCTTTTTATCCG
>CAVIVB010000283.1:2214-2574 GCA_963645785.1 bacterium | reverse complement strand
TTCGTGTACCACGCCGCTGATTTCAACTTCGGTGGGGGCATAGCCGACCATAGAAGACAACAAAATGCGGCGCAAAGCGTTGCCGAGCGTATGCCCATAGCCGCGCTCAAAAGGTTCCATAATCACCTTGGCTTGCACGGGGGATTCGCTTTTGACCTCAATAGAGCGAGGGGTTAAAAGTCCGTCATTCATTGCGGCCTCCCTTATTTGGAATACAACTCAATGACCAAACCTTCGTTCAAGGTGGGCGACAAATCCGCGCGTTCGGGCAAGGCTTTAAACGTGCCTTTGGCGTCTTTCACATCCACGCTGACCCACTCGGGGAACCCGCGGGATTCGGCGGCCTCCAAGGCAGCTTTG
>CAVIVB010000283.1:0-2179 GCA_963645785.1 bacterium | reverse complement strand
TGACCCACTCGGGGAATCCACGGGATTCGGCGGCTTCCAATGCGGCTTTGCAACGCAGTGATTTTTTGGCGCGTTCCGACAATTCCACAACATCCCCCGGTTTTACCAAATAAGACGGGATATTCACACGCTTGCCATTGACCAAAACCCCATTGTGGCGCACCACTTGGCGGGATTCCACGCGGGATGCACCAAAGCCCATACGATACGCCACGGAATCCAAGCGGGATTCTAAAAGTTGCAACAGGTTTTCACCCGTTTGGCCTTTGCGGCGTTCGGCCTCGGCAAAAGTGCGGCGGAATTGCCCTTCCAAAACGCCATAAATGCGGCGGATTTTTTGTTTGGCACGCAAATGCACGCCGTAGTCGGATAAGCGCGCGCCCGATTTTTGCCCGTGCTGACCCGGGGCATAGGAACGGCGCTCAATGGAACATTTGCCGGAAAAACATTTTTCGCCCTTTAAAAAGAGCTTTTCGCCTTCGCGGCGACATTGACGGCATTTGGGATCTAAATTACGAGCCACTTTTTATTCTCCTTACATGCGGCGTTTTTTGGGCGGACGGCAGCCGTTGTGCGGCATTGGGGTCACATCCGCAATCGCGGTGATTTTGAGCCCCAAAGCATTCAAAGCCCGAACGGACGATTCACGCCCGGGACCGGGACCTTTGATACGCACTTCCAAGTTTTTCACCCCACACTCTTGCGCGGCTTTGCCTGCGGCATCTGCCGCAACCTGCGCGGCAAAAGGCGTGGATTTGCGAGAGCCGCGAAAGCCAGAGCCGCCCGAGGTTGCCCACGCCAAGGTATTGCCCTGACGATCGGTAATGGTGATGATCGTATTGTTAAAAGAAGCATGAACGTGCGCCACACCTTCTGCCACATTCTTTTTGACTTTTTTGCGAGCTTTAACAGCAGTTTTAGCCATTTTGATTCCTTACTTTTTCGCCGCGGCAATCGCCTTGCGCGGACCTTTACGCGTGCGTGCGTTGGTGCGCGTGCGCTGACCACGGCACGGCAAACCCTTGCGATGACGCATTCCCCGATAACAGCCCAAATCCATGAGCCGTTTGATATTCATCGTCACTTCGCGGCGCAAATCGCCTTCGACGGTGTATTTGCCCACTTGTTCGCGCAGTTTTTCCAAATCTGCATCGTTTAAGTCTTTGATTTTTTTTGAACGAATCACCCCGGCGGCATCGCAAATTTTTTGCGCGGTGCTGCGCCCAATGCCGTAAATTGCGGTGAGCGCAATTTCAGCGTGTTGGTGATTCGGAATGTTTACCCCAGCAATACGGGCCATAAATGCACTCCAAAAGAAAAATTAAAATCAGCCTTGGCGCTGTTTGTGCCGCGGATCTTTGCAAATAATGCGCACCACGCCTTTGCGGCGGATGACTTTGCAATGTCGGCACATGCGCTTGACGGAAGGAAAAACTTTCATTTCAAACTCCTGAGATAGAAAAATCCGAGAGCCACTCGTTTTTTTTCTAAGGTTTTTGCGTAGAGAATTCGGTTATTTGGATCGAAATACAATGCGCCCTTTGGTTAAGTCATACGGGGTTAATTGCACGGTCACCTTATCCCCCGGGAGAATGCGAATATAGTGCATCCGCATTTTGCCCGAGATGAAGCCGTGCACCACGTGCCCGTTTTCGAGCTTCACTTTGAAGGTTGCATTGGGCAGATTTTCCAAAATCTCCCCTTGCATTTCGAGGTAATCTTCTTTTGCCATACTATTTCAAAAAGGGAGAACCTTTGAAGTTGGCTTTCTTCAATAAGCTCTCGTATTGATGAGACATAATATAAGCCTGCACTTGGGACATAAAGTCCATCGTGACGACCACGATAATCAAAAGGGAGGTTCCGCCAAAATAAAACGGCACATTCCATTTGATAATCAAAAATTCGGGCAGCAAACAAACCAAGGTAATGTAGACCGCGCCAACCAAGGTGAGCCGCATTAAAATTTTGTCAATGTATTTGGCGGTTTGTTCCCCCGGGCGAATGCCGGGCACAAAAGCGCCGCTTTTTTTCAGGTTGTCCGCCGTTTCTTTGGAATTGAAAACCAAGGCGGTGTAAAAAAAGCAGAAAAACACAATCGCCGCCGCATACAAAATCACATATTCGGGCTGACCGGGCGACAAGGACGCGGCAATATCTTTGAGCCACGTTAAAGAAT
>CAVIVB010000282.1:0-2577 GCA_963645785.1 bacterium | reverse complement strand
AGCGTCATCGAGCCCGCGGCAAAACTGCCGCGCACCCCCAATAAAACTGCCGCGCAAATCACTAACCGCCTCAACATTCCAAACCTCATTTCTTTTTCTCCTTTGGCTTTGCCTGCTTCCCAAGAAAGAGCGCGTTCGCCGCCCCTGGCACTTTCTTGTCCCACATCTCAAACTTGTTCGTCCCCTTGTACTTCGTCATATCCCACCATTGACCCTTCTCGCCATACACCCAAATATACCCGTCCGCCTCACGCTTAGCCGCCTTCAAATTATCCTTCAACCTCTTCCCCGCATCCTTGAACGCCTTCGCATTTCCATCAAAAAGAGGCGATTTCACATCCGCATAAAAATCCATATAAAACGCAATCGCAAGCCCATCCTGCTTCACATGCTTAGCCTTCAATTTTGAATCTATCATCCCGCACCCACTCTTCAAACGCGCCGCCAAATGCTTATACGCTCCTTCCCCATTCGCGCAATACCCCCTCCATTCATCCCCCTCCAACAACATCGCGCCACTCGGCATCGCCTCCAAAAGCCCATTGCAAAATTCACCCATCAAATCCCCACCTATACTCCACAAATAAAGCCCCCAAAATTTCAGCTTCCCATTCTTCGCAAACATCGCCTTACCAACTTCTACCCCCCTCTTCCGCGCCGCCGCCAAGTATTGCTCCTTCGTATGCTTCTCACCTTTCCAATCCTCCTTCGCCTCTTGCGCCAGCCACCACTTCGTCGTCCAATACGAATTCACCGGATACACCCCATACCCTTCTGGATCAAAACAAATCCCCTCCATCTTCGCCTTCGCCGTCACTTCCGCCGCCACCGCAAAATTCTTCGCCACCTTCTTCCAATATCCATCCGAAAACCACTCTGGCTTCGATTGATCGGCCATCACCATCACAAAATTATGCACATACTTTTTGAACTTTACCTGGCGATACGCCTTGATCCGATCCTTGATCTCATCATTCATCTTCAGCTCATTCTTGCCCATCACATCCGTCACGCCCATATGAAAAATAAGCCCATCAAACGGAGCCTCCGCTTCCATCTCCGCCACATGCTCCTTGAGCTGTGCAAGCGTCGGCTGACTCCAACCATGATGAATAATAAGCGCATCCTTTGCCGCGGCAGAAATAACCATCGCGACACAAAAGAGCGCTACCGAAAAAACGCACCTCATTCTTCTCTGCATAGGTTTTATATTATACCATATTTCAGATCAAACCTCAACCCAATTCTCCCACAAAAAAACTGCCGCGCATTTTAATATTCAATTGTCAAAGATCAAAGTAACCCGCGGCACTTTCTTAACCACGCCTCACACGGATTTACAAGGATGGATGAGGTAGAATTTGTTTCTTGTTGTATTTTTGAACAGCGCAAGCTCTTTACAACATGGAGCCTTGACAATTGAATTATTTAGGTTAGACGGGACGATGGATTGGAAGGTGCCAAAGTTTAGAAGGTGCTAAGATTGAGAAGCGCGGCGGGGGTAGAAATGGTGTGTGTCGCTTGGGCAAGTTCGGCAGGTTTGCCATAGCCCCACGTGACGCCAATCGATTCAATTCCGTTCTTTTCGGCCGCTTCGAAATCATTGGCCGTGTCGCCCACCATCACGCTCTCTGCAGGCGTTGCGCCCACTTCCTTCATAACGCGTGCAAGGAGTTCCGGCTTGCGCAACTTGCCAATCGCGGGATTGTCCTTGTGCATGTCGCCGGTGTAGAGTCTATCGAAGATCTCGAGCCAACCAAATTGCCGCGCCATGGCGAGTGCGCCTGCGTAGCGTTTATTCGTGACGATGTAAAGCTTGGCTCCGCGCTTTTTGAGCGTGCGCACGGCATCGAGGACGCCCGGGTATTCATGTGTATTCGGGAAGCCATCGTGGTCGTAATGTTGGCCGAAGAGGGTGCGCATTTTTGCCGCGAGTTCATCGGTGTACTCGTTTGGGAAAAGGGCCTTGATCATTTCTTCGATGGGTGGGCCCGCGACAAAGCGTGTATCGAAGTCGGGGCAGACGAGGCCGAGGTCGCGTAGCGAATCTTTCCACGCGAGGCGGATGTCGCAATCGGTATCGGCGAGGGTGCCATCGAGGTCAAAGAAGTAAAAGTGCGGCGTCATTTGAGGAGGCCTTCTTCCGCGGCTTGGATGATGGATTGGGCTTGTTCAATGGATTCGGCTTCGGAGAGGAGGTCGAGGAATTCCGTTGCGTGAGCCATGACGGCGAGGCGCGCGAGGATGCTCAAGTGTTCGGCGTGGTCGGCGGCACAAATAAGGAAAAAGTGCCGCGTGGCTTCACCATCGGCCGCGCCAAAGAAGATAGGTCGCGCGCTGCGGCCATAGGCGATGAAAGTTTCTTCGAAGAGGTAGGGGTCGTGGAAGCGCGGATGAAGAAATGCCGCGCCATTGCCAACGGCGGTTGAGGCGATTTCTTCGCGTTCCATGAGTTCTTTGAAGAGCCCTTCCACATCGTAGACGTGGCCTGTCGCGGCGGCCAAATCGCTCATATCGCGCACAATGCCGGCCTTGGTTTTACCGGGGATTTGAAGGGAGATGCCGGAGGTCTGGAAG
>CAVIVB010000281.1:0-2577 GCA_963645785.1 bacterium | reverse complement strand
GAGCTAACACCAAGGAGTTCATACGCCGCAGTTAGCTCATCTCCCCGCGAAAAATCTGCCGCGCCGCCACTCTGTTGGCGTGCATGCGCAAACCACTGCGACGCCAACACTTCAAACCAATACGCACGAATGTTGAGATCCGCCGTAATCTCCCGCAAAATGTTCAATTCTTCTTGCGCAAGCCGCCCATCCGAACACGCCACATCCCACAAGAGTTCATACATCATCTCGCGCACTTCAACCGACCGTGCCACCTTCGCAAATTCGCACGCATACGCATAAATCGTGTGCTGATCATCCTTCGCCTTACGAAAAACTTTGATTGCAACTTGCCGCGCTTCAGCAAAAAAACCAAGCCGTCGAAACGCATCTTCAACCGAACGAATCTCCTCTTCCGAGACGCGTCCATCTGCCTTCGCAAGTTTTGCAAGCATCGCCGCGGCACTTGCACAAAAAATCATCTGCTGCTTTCGCGCCGCCTCTTTATCTTGCCCAATCTTACGCCCCACGCGCCGCGGCACCGACCCCTCACCTTTCAAATACTCTTCCGCCTTCGACCCCAAGACCGCCCCAATAATCGCCCCAAGCGGACCCGTCAACGCCCCCAAAAGCCCTCCAATAATAAGCCCTTTCGTGCCCATCGCTCACTTCCTACGCAACACAACCATCGTCTCAAATCGCGCCGTCCGCGGGAACATATCCACCCACTTCACCGCCTCAACCTCATACGTCCGCGTCATCACCCGCAAGTCCCGCATCAATGTCGCCGGGTCACAACTCACATAAATGATCCGCGGCGCTTTCGACGCCCCCAGCCACTCCGGCACGCCACGCTCCAGCCCGCCCCGCGGCGGATCCACAATCACCGTCGTCTTCTCACCAATCGAAATCCGCCGCATATTGCGCCCCACTTGCTCCGCAAAAAAATGTGCCGCGCCATAGCCTTGCGACGCCGCATTGCGCTTCGCAAATTCAATCGCGCGCCGCCCACTTTCAATCCCCGTCAACTTCGTCGGCGCACAACATAAACCAAACACACCAACCCCGCAATACAAATCCAAGACCGCTTCCGTCGGCCGCGCCTGATACGCCTCCACAACCGCCTTCACAAGCGTCTCGCCCGCCACCGGATTCACCTGATAGAACCCGCCCGCCGGCACTTCAAACACTTTCTTCAGCGTCGTCTCCTTCAAAACAACATCGTCCTTCGCCTCGCCAATCCACCACTTCACACCCGTGCGCGCCGTCCACCGAATCGTCACATCCGCCTTCTCTTCAATCGACCGCCTTACCGCCCACGCGCCTTGCGTCAACAACCGAAACACATTCTTCCGTATCTCAGGCAAAGCCGCATTAATCTCGGGCCGCGCGAGCGGATCTTCCGTCACGTCCACAATCTCGTGACTCGGCTCTTCGCGATACCCCATCACCCACGCGCCATCCTTCTTCCCAAAATGATAGACGACCTTGTTCCGATAATGCGCGGCATTTTTTTCATCCGTCAAATTCTCAATCGCCGGAATTTGGATCCGCGCGCGCTCAAAGAATTCCGCCAGCTGCGCTTCCTTCGCACGCATTTCCGCCGCGTACTTCATTCGCGCATACACCATCCCCGGCACAACAGGCCCTTCCACCCCCATGCGCTCCTCGCTCGCGTCCACGACCTCCACCAGCCGCGCCTTCACGTAGCCCTTACGCTCCGTCACAATCTCCGCACGCACCGTCTCACCCGCAAACGCACCCGGCACAAAGACAACACGCCCATCGCCGAGACGGCCCATGCCATCTCCGCCATAGACGTTCTTCGCGACATACACTGTCGACGTCATCGCCTTGCTACCTTACGCCCAAAGCCGCTCCAACGCGTAGTACTGACGCGCCTCCGGAGAGAACACATGCACCACAACATCAATGTAGTCCACGACGATCCATCCGCTTTCAGGGTCACCACTCGTCCGATAGCTCGCAATGTTTTCACCCTTCATCGCCGCCTGCGACTCCGCCACAAGCGCCTTCAAATGCGGCGCCGCGGCACCTGTCGCCACGACAATAAAATCGGTGAACGAGGATTTTCCCCGCACATCGTAAACCTTGACATCAATGCCCTTACGCTCTTCAAGCGCCTTCGCAATAGCCTTTGCCTGTTCTTCTGCTGTCATACGCCACATATTATACCATATTTTCGCCGCAAACTCAATCCCCTTCTACACTTTTTTCACCTTACGCCTCATGCCCTATGGAGAGCTCTTGCGGTGGATGATGCGCGCCGCAGAAGAATGGACGCTTGGCATCCGCGGCAAATGTCACCAACCATTCGCCTTTTCTTGCACCGCAAAGCCCCCTTCCCCGCCAAAATCTGCCGCGGAAACGACACATAACCGCCTAGTGCCGCGGATGCAAGCGGTGGATTTCCGCAAATCGGCCAACGTCGACATGCGTATAAATTTGCGTCGTGCCAATATCGGCATGCCCCAAGAGCTCTTGAATCGCGCGAATATCGGCTCCGTGCGCCAGCATGTGCGAAGCAAAACTATGCCGAAGGACATGCGGCGAAATGCGCTCAAGAGGAATATCAAC
>CAVIVB010000280.1:0-2614 GCA_963645785.1 bacterium | reverse complement strand
TTTCGGAAAAAGTACCGTACATTTTGCCAAAAAGTACGGTACTTTTGGCTAAATGTATGGGAGGAGTGGGCTGAAGGGGTGGGGGAACGTGTTGAAAAGCACATGCGAGAGAATTATAATAAGTGAAAATGGGGGCTAGTCATTTCGGCTAAAATATGGTATAATATACGCCACTTATGAAAGTGACGAATGATATATTTGCAGTGGGCGTCAACGATCATGACATAGACCTTTTTGAAGGGCAATATGTCGTGCCGCGTGGGATGGCTTATAATTCCTATCTCGTCATGGACGAGAAGAAGGTTGTGTTTGACACGGTAGACGCGCGTTTTGGCGAGGCGTGGATGGGGAACATTCGCGCGGTGGCGGGGGACGCGGCGATTGATTATTTGGTTGTGCAGCACATGGAGCCGGATCATTCGGCGAACATCGCGGCATTTTTGGCGGCGTATCCCGCGGCAGTTGTTGTGGCGAGCGCGCAGGCGTTTAGCATGATGAAGAATTTCTTTGGGACGGATTATGCGGCGCGGCGGATTGTTGTGAAGGAGGGCGACAAGCTGGAGACGGGGCGGCATGTGTTCACGTTTGTGGCGGCGCCGATGGTGCATTGGCCTGAGGTGATGGTGACGTATGACGCGGCGGATAAGGTATTGTTCTCGGCGGATGGGTTTGGTAAGTTTGGCGCGAATGATGTTGTGGACCCGGAAGGTTGGGACTGCGAGGCGCGGCGGTATTATATTGGGATTGTTGGGAAGTATGGGCCGCAGGTGCAGAGTTTGCTGAAGAAGGCGGCGGGGCTCGACATTCAGGTGATTTGTCCGTTGCATGGGCCGGTGTTGGCGACGGCGGACGAGATTGCGCATGTGGTGAAGCAGTACCAGACGTGGTCGAGCTACGCGGTGGAATCGGAAGGGATTTGCCTTGCGTATACGTCGGTGTATGGTCACACGAAAGAGGCGGTGATGAAGCTGCGGGACATCTTGCTCGCGAAGGGTTGTGTGAAGGTGGCGGTGTCGGATTTGGCGCGTGATGATATGCCGGAGGCGGTTGAGGACGCGTTTCGGTATGGCAAGCTTATTTTGGCGACGACGACGTATAATGCGGGGATTTTCCCGTGGATGCGCACGTTCATTGAACACTTGACGGAGCGCAATTATCAGAAGCGGGTCGTTGGGTTTGTGGAGAATGGGTCGTGGGTGCCGACCGCGGCAAAAGTTATGAAGGAGATGTTCGCGAATTCGAAGGAGATTGAGTTCTGCGAGAATGTGGTGACGATTCGTGGGGCGTTGAATGCGGAGAGCGCGGCAAAATTGGAGGCGTTGGCGGATGAGATTTTGGCGAAGTAAGGAAGAGAGGCAAGAGATTTGAAGGAACGTGTTGCACAGCATGTCGCGGTCTTGCCGAAGAGTGGGATTCGCAAGTTTTTTGACATTGTGGCGCAGTCAAAGGATATTGTGTCCTTGGGCGTGGGGGAGCCTGATTTTGATACGCCGTGGCACATTTCGCGGGCGGCGATTACGTGTATAGAGAATGGCGGGACGCACTATACGTCGAACCTCGGGACGCCGCAGTTGAGGCAGGCGATTGTGCGGTATTTGGCGCGGCGGTTTGGGGCGGAGTTTGCGTGGGAGCGCGAGGTGCTGGTGACGGTGGGGGTGTCCGAGGCGATTGATTTGGCGATACGCGCGATTTGTGCGCCGGGCGATGAGGTTTTGTATCATGAGCCGTGCTTTGTGAGTTATGGGCCGACGATTCGTTTGGCGCATGCCGAGCCGGTGGTGGTTTCGACGCGGGCGGAGGATGATTTTCGTTTGACGGTGGAGGCGCTTGAAAAGAAAGTAACGCCGCGCACGAAGGCCCTTTTGTTGAACTTTCCGTGCAACCCGACAGGCGCGACGTTGATGCCGGAGGACATGCAGGCCATTTTGGAATTTGTTGAGCGCCACGATTTGATTTTGCTGGCGGATGAGGTCTATTCCGAATTGAATTATGAGGTTGATTTGGAAAAACCGCTCGTGTCGTTTACATCGTTTCCGAAGTATCGCGACCGCGTCATTTTGCTGAATGGCTTTTCGAAGAGTTGGGCGATGACGGGGTATCGTTTGGGGTATGCATGCGGGCCGGCGGATATCATTGATGCGATGATGAAGATTCATCAATACGGCATTATGAGCGCGCCAACGTTGTCGCAGGCGGCCGGCGTTGAGGCCATGGACTTTGGCGATAAGGATGTTGAGCACATGCGCAAGGAATATAAAAAGCGCCGCGATTATTTGTATGGTGAATTGCTTGCGATGGGGCTTGAGACGGTCAAGCCCAAGGGCGCGTTTTATATTTTCCCAAGCGTCAAGAAGACGGGGCTCAGCGACGAAGATTTTGCACTTAAGCTCTTGAAGGAGTTTGGGGTCGCGTGTGTGCCGGGGCGTGCCTTTGGCGAGAGCGGGAATGGGTTCTTGCGGATGAGCTATGCGACGAGTCTAGAGAAGATTCGATTGGCGGTTGAGCGCATGCGCAAGATGCTCGCGTCGCTTTGATTGATGGGGCTATGTAAAGAGAGAAAAGTATGCAGAAGAGGATTGTTTTTGCCGCGGTGGTGGCGGTTGGTTTGGGGCTT
>CAVIVB010000279.1:0-2627 GCA_963645785.1 bacterium | reverse complement strand
TATTGACGAATTCAAATGTAATCCCAAGCTTCTTTGTGAGTTCGCCGACAAGCTCAAAAAGCATCCGCGCCGTATCAATGATGTAATCGGCACTGAGCTCATTGGAAGCGACCATCGTATGCAACCCAAAGCGCGTCACGCCCGCTTCTTTCATGCGTGCGTAGCATTCAAAAAGTTGCTCGCGCGTCATGCCATACTTTGCTTCCTCTGGCTTGCCAATGATTGCGTTGCCGCCCTTGAGAGGCCCTGGATTATAGCGACAGCAGAAGACGTGTTCCGCGGCACTTTTTGAGAGTGGCCGCACGCGCAATTCTTCAATAGCATCGCACACCGAATCCCAATGCGTGATATCGTCGAGATTGATGATGGCGCCGAGTTCCCACGCCTTGCGAAATTCTGCCGCGGGCGTATCGTTCGACGTGAACATAATTGCCTCGCCCACGTTGCCAACTTTTTCCGCCAGCACAAGTTCCGCCATCGATGAACAATCGCTGCCAAAATCAAACTCTTGAAGGAGTTTCATCAAGTGCGGATTCGGCGTCGCCTTGACCGCAAAATATTCGCGAAAGCCCTTGTTCCACGCGAAGGCCTTCTTCAGACGCTTCGCATTTTCACGGATGGCCCGCGCGTCATAAATATGAAATGGCGTTGGCCAACGCGCGGCAATTTCTTCCAGCTTAGCCTTATCGAACGGCAATTCTCTCATGCGAGAAAACCTCAATTGGGGTTAGAGCTCGGCCTTGAGCTTGGCGAGGAACGCATCCACCGTCATCGCGCCCAAATCGCCTTCCGAACGCGACCGCACGCTGATCGTGCCCGCCGCCTCATCGCGCGGCCCAACCACAATCTGGTACGGCACTTTCTGGAGCGTCGCCTCACGAATCTTCGCGCCCAACTTCTCCGCCGAAACATCAACGTCCACGCGGAAATCTGCCGCGCGCAACGCCGCCTGCACCTTCTTTGCGTAGTCCATCGCCTTGTCCGAAATCGGCAGAATGCGCACCTGCTCCGGCGCGAGCCACAGCGGGAACGCGCCCGCGTAGTGTTCAATCAAAATGCCGAAGAAGCGTTCAATCGAACCAAGCAACGCGCGGTGCACCATGTACGGCTGATGTTCCTTGCCATCGTCGCCAATGTACGTGAGGTTGAAGCGTTCCGGCAAATTGAAGTCGAACTGCACAGTGCCGAGCTGCCACGGCCGCCCCAGCGCATCCTTGATCTTCATATCAATCTTCGGACCATAAAAAGCGCCGCCGCCTTCATCAACCTCGTACGACATGCCTTCCTGCTCAAGCGCATCACGCAAGGATTGCGTTGCCTGTTCCCAACGCGCCGGATCGCCCACCGCCTTCGCAGGCTTCGTGGAAAGATACGCCTGAATGTCGTGGAAGCCAAACTTCCCCAACATCTTGCGCGCAAACTCAACCGTGTCCTTGATCTCCTGCACAATCTGTTCCGGCGTGCAGAAAATGTGCGCATCGTCCTGAGTAAACCCACGCACACGGAAAAGCCCATGCCGCACGCCATCCTTCTCATAACGATACACCGTACCAAGCTCCGCGAGGCGCATCGGCAAATCACGATAACTGCGCTTCTTGAACTGATAAATTTGAATGTGGAACGGGCAGTTCATCGGCTTGACGTAATACTCTTCAATATACGCGTCATTACCCGAACCTTCCTGCACCTTCATGCACGGGAACATCCCTTCTTTGTAAAAGCCCAAATGCCCCGACGTCTGCCACAAAACGCTGCGCCCCACATGCGGCGTGTACACAATCTCGTAGCCCGCCTCATAATGTTTCTTGCGCCAATATTCCTCAATCGCCACACGAATGCGCGCACCCTTCGGCAACCAGTGCGCCAAGCCCGGCCCCACCTGCTCCGTAATCGTGAAGAGCTCCAACTGCTTGCCCAACACGCGGTGGTCACGCTTCTTCGCTTCTTCCTCGCGCGCAATCATTTCATCGAGCGCCGCCTGATCCTTCGCGACAATCCCATACACGCGCTGCAACATCTTATTCTTTTCGTCGCCGCGATAGTACGACCCGGCAAGCCGCGTCAACTTCACAACGCCAATCTGCCCCGAATGCTCCACATGCGGCCCGCGGCACATTTCCACGTAATCACCCACCGTGTACGTCGAAATATCTTCCCCTTCTGGAATATCGGCCAAACGCTCCAACTTGTACTTCTGCCCCGCCAGCATCTTCGCACATTCTTCGCGCGTGACGACCTTCTTCACGAACGGCTCATCGAGCGCAATCAGCCGCGCAATTTCCTTTTCAATCTTCGGAAAATCCTCCGGCGTCAACCGATGGGGCAAATCAAAATCATAGTAAAACCCATCGTCCGTCGCAGGCCCAATATCAACCTGTACGTCGTCAAAAATACCCTGAATGGCACGCGCCATCAGGTGCGCGGCACTGTGACGCCGCATCGCATCTGTAATCTCAGCCATAATAGCTCCTTAAACGGTCCTATATTATACCATATTACCGCCCAAATTGGTAGGGGGTATTTTTACTCCTCCTTTTCACCCAGATTCGCCAAGCCACCACACCCCTTGCCAACCATATTTGGTGGACGATGAGGGACTCGAACCCCCGACCTTGACCGTGTAAAGG
>CAVIVB010000278.1:0-2651 GCA_963645785.1 bacterium | reverse complement strand
GCCCCATCCTCCTTCAACCGCCTCGTCCCAACCGGCGTGTAATTCACCCATCCCGCCTTGCGAATGTCCTCCATCGCCTGATCCTGATACCCACATCCCGTCAGCGAATCCCCAAACAACGCCAGCGTCACTCGATTCGTTTCGCCCCCCTTCGCCCGCGGCACCTTCGCCACCTTCACAACCGTCGTCGCCGCAATCGGATAATCATCTTCATCCGTCCACGCATTGATGATAAGCGTATAGTCCTGTCCCCCATTCCCCTTCCCAGGCGTCCAACTCCACCGATTCTTCCAGCTCTTCCCAACCTTCGCATACGTCTGAAACGCCCATTTTTCGGGTGTACACGAATCAAACACATTCGCATAATAGATGTTACATTCAATCCCTGGCGCAGCATAAATCACCTCAGGCAAAACAAATTCAGGTTTCGCCTGCACACCCGCGACCAGTCCAAAAACTGCCGCGCCCAATATCAACTTCGACTTCTGCATCATCTTGTTAACCTTCTTCTAGATAAATGTATTGCGCATTATACCATATTTCAGACCAAACTTCAAGCCCCCTCACATACTTTTTTCAATCCTCCCACCTTCTCTCGCTTGCCACCCATCATAACCCCCTACGATTTAGCCAAAAGCCCCTGACTTTCTAACCAAATCCTCCTGGAATTTTATCAAACTCACCCTGGCCCAACCGCGGCATCGCGCCTCTCTCACTTCAATGTAATAGGGCCAGGACGAAGAATAGTAAGCTCACCAGATGCGGAAACGCGTATAACAGTCGAAGCCGTTCCGCCTGGACTCACACCATCATCCACAACAAGATCTGCCGCGAGCCCCACATCGGCCAAAGCTTGTGGTGCATCTGTCGCCGGACGCTGTCCACTCAAATTCGCACTCGTCACACGCAAAACGCCCCCGCACATCTTCAATAAGCGCCGCGTCCAATCATGATTCGGAATGCGGAAGCCTTCCGTCTGGGTCGCCGTCTGGTTTTCAATAACGAGCGTCAAAGCCCCTGGCCAATAACGCGTGGCCAACTCCGCGGCACTTTTGGGAAGCGGATAGCCAAATGCCTCAATCGATTCCAAATCGGCCGCGAGAAGCGCAATCGGTTTCTTCGCTTCTCTTCCTTTAATCGTATAGAGCCGATCGACCGCCCCCGGAAAAGCTGGATGCGCGGCAAGACCATAAACTGTATCCGTTGGGATAACGGCGATGCCGCCCGCGTTCAAAACTGCCGCGGCCCATGCAAGAGCTTCCTCATCACAACGCCTCGTCTCCATTATTTCACGCTCTCAAGAAGATGAACGGCCAGGCGAACAAGTTCAACGCAAGGTCGCTTCTTGTAGTAGCCCGGCGTGCGCGCTTCGGGTGAGCCGCCTGTTGTCGCACCTGTGCCTGCGAGCATTTCACGGCAAATAATCGAACCCGCTTCATTCCGAAAGCGATTGCAGAAATCTTGCACAACAGGATAAACGTTGACTTTGTCGGGCCCATGCCGGAGCCCCATCACAAGCGTCGCGCCTGTCACCGCACCACACACCTCGCGCTGCCGCCCAATGCCACCACCCAGCCCGCATGAAAGACTCGCCGCCTTCTCCTGATCAAAACCAAACTCCTCCGCATACGCGCAAAATACGGCCTGCGCACAGTTGAGTCCCGAGCGGAAAAGTTCTTCTGCTTTCTGTTCGCGTTCTTCAGTTGTCATGATGAAATTCCTTTGGTTAGTTTGAAAACCGAATTTGCCTTCTGAAATCTGCCGCGGGAAAGTGCCGCGCCAACGAGCAAACACACAAGCCCCGGAATGAGAAAGACTTGGTAACGCTCACCCAGTCGAGACGCCTCTTCGCTTTGTTCCTTGGCCGCCACCTGACGAAGAAAACGACGATAAATTGCGCCCAGCGTTGTCTCCGCCGTGCCCGATGTGGCAAGCGGCACATAACGTCCATTCGACGCTTCCGCAATCGCACGCAAAGCCGTTTCCTCAAGCTTCACCTTCACCGGCTCGCCCTTGAACATTTGCACACCGTTCCCATTCTCTGACGGAATGGTTGCTCCCACGCGCGGATCCCCAATGCCCACCGTAAAGATTGGTATGCCACGCTTCCGAGCAAGTGCCGCGTCCTTGAGCGCCTCCCCACGCAAGTCGCCACCATCCGAAATGAGTATGATTGCGTTGTGATCATCGGCGGCTGGATCAAGCGCACTCAACGATTCTCGAATCGCCGCACCAAGATCCGTCTCTCCCGGAGCCGCACTCTCGGGCGAAAGCTTCTCAAGCGTGCTCCGAAGGAATCCATGATCCGTCGTAAGAGGACACACCAACGTGCCCGTGCGACGAAACGCAACAAGCGCACAACGGTCAGATGCAAGCGAATCAATCAAGTCCGCAACATCTGCCTTCGTGCGTTCCAAGCGGTTCGGCCGCACGTCTTCTGCCAGCATTGAACGCGACACATCAATCGCCACAACCACATTGCGCGAGCGTGTAATGGCCTTTTCAAGGCTACGTCCCCATTGTGGACGCGACGCGGCAAAGAGGCACAGGAAGAGGCCCGCCAAAATTGCCGCGGATTGAAGAGTGGAAGTCGCGGCGTGCGGCACATGCAAGGTAAGGCGCGCCAACGCCTTTTCGCGACGGGCCCTCAA
>CAVIVB010000277.1:0-2657 GCA_963645785.1 bacterium | reverse complement strand
ATATGGTATAATATACGGCGTTGAAGCTTGAAGTAGAAATAGGAGACTAGACGATGCTGATTGATAACAAGGTAAACCACGAGGAAGACACGTCCATCAAAAGTGCGAAAGAGTTCTTGTCTAAGTATACAGGACAAGATTCCAATCGCGTCGGCTCGAAGCATATTGTCTCTGGCTTCTTTTCAATCGGAGGACTCAACTTTCTCCGGAACACATCTTCCCCAGAAAATAACTATCGACTCATTCTTTCAGAACTCGCGGGCGAAAGCGCAAAAACTTCGCGCATCATCGACCTTCTTCATGAAGACAGCGGCATCAAGAAAGCCCTCAATCTCAAAAAGGACGCCCTTGACGCCATCGAATTCCTCCGCCGCGACTCCGTCCAACTCCGCGCCATCACAACCGCCTTTTGCCACGCCAAGGCCTACATCTATAAAGACGCCCACGACGATGCGCACAGCTACTACTTGCTCGGTAGCTCCAACCTCACCGAAGCGGGCCTCGGCATGCGCGAATCGAGCAACATCGAGCTCAACATCGGCGCGCTCGACCAACACACGCAAGAATGGAAACAGCTCTCCCAGTGGTTCGAATTCCAATGGACCAAAGGCCCCACTCAAGAAAAAATCCACGAAAACCCCAACGACCCCTCCTCCCCTCTCATCCCCGTCAAAGACTATTTTATCAAGCGCCTCCAAGAAAGCTTCTGCTCCACTCGCACCCCAGAAGAAATCTACTACAAAATCCTCTTCGAACTCTTCCCCGGCGAAGTCGACCTCGACTCCTCCACCAAAGTAGAACCAGATTTCATTCTCTTCCAAGACTCCTCCATCTACAAAACCCTCTACGACTACCAACAAAAAGGCGTCATCTCCCTCATCAAAATGCTCCGCAAATGGAACGGCGCCATCCTCGCCGATGCGGTCGGCCTCGGCAAAACCTTCTCCGCACTCGCCGTCATGAAATACTTCCAAAATAACGGCTACACCGTCCTTATGCTCTGCCCAAAAAAGCTCGAGCAAAATTGGAAGCAATACTTGCGCAAACACGACTCACGCTTTGAACGCGACGAATTCGACTACATCGTCCGCTTCCATACAGACCTCCAAGACGACCGCATGAACAAAGGCGACGAAGCCCCCCTCTCCTGGCTCCTCAAAAGACAAAAACTCCTCATTGTCATCGACGAAAGCCATAACCTCCGCAATGATAAGTCCTCGCGATATAAAATGCTCCTCAATGATATCATTGCCGAATCTGCCACCCCAGGCCTCGTGCGCGATGTCAAAATCCTCCTCCTTTCCGCCACCCCCATCAATAATCAACTCAACGACCTCCGCAACCAATACAAACTCATCGCACGCGGCAAAAATGATGCCTTCAATCAACCAGGCCTCGAAATCCAAGACCTCACCCAACTCTTCGCGGACGCCAACAAAGATTATCAAAAATGGATCGAATCTAAAAAAGACCACCTGTCAGACCTCATCAGGTGCCTCCCGCACAACTTCTTCAAACTCACCGATAAACTCATCGTCGCGCGTACCCGCGCCATGATCGAACAAACCCTCCATCAGACCGAAAATAGCTTCAAATTCCCCGCCCAACTCAAACCCATCAACCACTTCGCAGGCCTCAAAAATATCGGCTCCTACAAATCAATCGCCGATATCTACTCCGCCCTCGAAGCCCTCAACCTCACCGCCTACAAGCCCTCCTTCTACCTCAACGAAAAGGGCGCGCCTCACGCCAAAAACTGGCAAGACAACACCTTCCGCGAAAATTACCTCGTGCGCATGATGGCCATCCTCTTCATGAAGCGCCTCGAAAGTAGCTGGACCTCCTGCCTCTCCACCCTCGAAAAAGTCAAAACCGTCCACGAGCAAACCCTCGAAAAGGTCAACAACTTCCTCGCTCATCGCGACGCGCAAGCCTCCCTTACAGTCGACGACCTCTCAGAGGAAGATAAAGACGAACTCGACGAAGATCTCGATGAAAACGAGGACGACTTCTCCCTCCGCAACAACACCATCCAACTCAAAGATATGCGCCGCATCGACGACTTCAAAAAAGACCTCGAAGCCGATATCGAACGCCTCCACAAATGTTGCGACAACTTCCAATCTTTCCGCGACCAACTCGCCGCGGGCGATGCCGAAGATAAAAAACTCTCCGCCCTCCTCGCGGACCTCGCCGACAAGCAAACAAAGCCCAACAAGAAAGTCGTCATCTTCACCTCCTTCGGCGATACCGCAAACTACCTCTACGCCGCCATCCGCCGCGCACGCCCATCCTGGCACGTCGCGCTCATCACAGGCCAAGCAAAAGAAGCCTCCACCTCCTGCCCCAATGCCCCCGGCCACGACACCTTCCAAACCATCCTCCAACGCTTCGCACCCTACTCCAAACTCTACCTCGAACGCGATTGGACCGACCTCTATCCAAAAGAACTGCGCGATACCCTCGGCAAAAAGTGCCGCGCCAATTACCACGACTGGCGCCGCCGTATCGCCCAATCCCACTCCTCTCACGCCTATAAAACAATCCTCGATAACGAAATCGATATCCTCATCGCCACCGACTGCCTCTCCGAAGGCCAAAACCTCCAAGATGCCGATACCGTCATCAACTACGACATCCATTGGAACCCCGTACGC
>CAVIVB010000276.1:0-2665 GCA_963645785.1 bacterium | reverse complement strand
CTCCAACACCGCCCCACAAGCCTTCAACGCCTCATACACATGATACCCCTCCGGCGCACGCACCGACCCATGCCGATCCGCACCAATAATACACACTGGCACTGGCACCTCAAGCCCCGCCATCACGCTCGCCGCCACAATCCCCGCAACCCCTAAATGCCCTTCCGGCAAATAAATCACTTGCGCCGCCGCACCCTCCTGCACCAACTCGCGCGCCGCCTTCACCATCTCCCCCTCAATCGCCTTACGCTCCACATTCTTCAAATCCACCTGCTGCGCCAACACACGCGAACGTTCACGATCATCCGTCAAAATAAGATCAAGCGCCAATTGCGCATGCGCTATCCGCCCCATCGCATTCACACGCGGCCCCAACCCAAATCCATAATCTCGCACCGTCGGTTGCGCCGTCGCCACCTTCGCCGCCCGCGCATACAACTCCCTCAATCCAACCGGCGCCAACTTGTGAAATAAATACAACGACTGCGAAACAAGTATCCGGTTCTGTCCAACAAGCGGCATCACGTCTGTCACCGTCGCAAGTCCCGCCAACACCAACAACGGCCCCGCAAGCTTCGGCCCGCAATAACGCCCCTCCGCCTGCGCCCTCTGCACCAAATACGACGCCAAAAAAAACGCCACCGCCGCTCCACAGATCTCAGAAACTGCCGCGCTCCCTCCCACCTTCGGATTAATGACGGGACACGCCGGCAACTCCTCCCCAGGCAAATGATGATCCGTCACCACACACCGAATCCCGCGCCCTTGCAACTCGCGAATAAACTCCGGCGCATTCACCCCATTGTCCACCGTCACCACGAGCCCAACCTTCGGATTCTCCTCCAGCATCCGCTCAATCGCCGCTCGCGAAAACCCAAACCCTTCCTTGATCCGATGCGGTATAAACGCCCGCACATCCGCCGCGCCCTCGAGCGCACGCAACGTCTTCACCAAAATCGCCGTCGCCGCCACACCATCACAATCATAATCCCCAAATACCACAATCTGCTTCTTCGCCCTCAGCGCCGCAATTACCTCTTCCGCTGCTTCCTCCATCCCGCCAAGCTCCATCGGCGATGCCAAATCCCTCAGTGATGGCTCCAAAAATCGCGCCGCATCCTCCCCGCCCCTCACACCCCTCAACGCCAACAACCGCGCAAGAAGCCGCGGATATCCCGCGGCCTCAAGCTGAACGACAACTCCGTCGTCAGGCTTCCGTTCAAACCACGTCGGGCTCAAACCTTCACCTCATGGCACCAACCATGCTTGTCTTCAATCACACCGTATTGAATCCCCTGCACCATGTCGTACAGCTTCTGCAAGTGTGGACCCACCACCTCCGGATCAGAAATCTTAATGACTTCCGCCCCGCGCGTAATCTCCCACACTGGCGTCACAACAACGGCCGTACCACACGCCGCCACTTCCGTGAATTCCTTAATCTCTTCATACGGCACCTTCCGGCATTCAACCTTCCAGCCCATATCCGCCGCGCACTGCTTCAAACTCATGTTCGTCACAGACGGCAAAACCGAGCAACTGTCCGGCGTCACATACGTCCCATCCGCCTTGATGCCAAGAAAGTTCGACGTCGAGAATTCCTCCACGTACTGATGGCTCTTCGCATCCAAATAAAGCTCGACCGGCCAGCCTTCCTTCTTCGCCTTCTCATGCGCAAACAAGCTCGCCGCATAGTTGCCGCCAACCTTCACATCGCCCATGCCATGCGGCGCCGCACGATCCCAATCGTCCAAAATCACCGCCCTGACTGGCTTCAATCCGCCCTTGTAATACGCACCAACAGGCATGCACATCATAAGGAACGTGTACTCCTTCGCCGGCGCAACACCAATCTGCGGACCCGTCCCAATCAACAACGGACGCAAATACATCGAACCACCCGTCCCATACGGCGGCACAAATTCCTCATTCGCCGCCACAAGCTTCTCCGCCGCTTCCACAAACTTCTCAACAGGCATCGGCGGCATCACCGTCCGAATCGCCGTCCGGTGCATACGCTTGCCATTCTCGTCTGGACGAAAGATCACAATCTTCCCAGACTTCTGGCGAAACGCCTTCATCCCTTCAAAGCACTCCTGCCCATAATGCAAGCAGGACGCACCAATGTGCATGGTGATCATCGGGTCTTTGACGAACTCAAATTCGCCCCACTGACCATCTTTCCAAACGCACCGAATGTGACAATTCACATCCGAAAAACCAAAGCCAAGCTTGGCCCAATCAATATCTGTTCTAGGCATAACGCTAACCTTTCAGTAGATGCCGCATATTATACCATATTCTTGCCGCGCTGTATAGGGGGTATTTTTACCCATCCTCTCGTCCTCTTTGGTCGCCCCTCCCCACTCATCTCTGCGGTTTCCCGCCACTCATCCCCAGGTCTGTCCTACCTTCGCGGGGGCGCGGGAACTGCAAGTCCCTGACGTGGTCACGGAACGATGTTTGCACTTCGAGCCGTTGTCACTTGAATGGACAGCGGGCGTGAGCGCTCGACTTTCTGGAGAAGGTGACGAAGGACAAGTCGCAATGTGTGAAAGACTACTTCGCGGCGCATCCGGACGAGCTAGCCGAGGCGAAGTGGCGGAATGAACATGGCGAGCCGACGGAAGAGAAATGTGCCGCGGGATTACGGATGGTGTAAAAG
>CAVIVB010000275.1:0-2666 GCA_963645785.1 bacterium | reverse complement strand
AAAAAGTACGGTACTTTTTTAAGAAAAGTACCGTACTTTAACCTAAATTCTCCCCCGGAAACACCTGCCTTCAGCCCCTCACCACCCTAAACTGCCGCGCTCAGTGCCCACCATTCACCCTACAACCCACATAATCACCCAGTGCGAAAGCACCGCGGCAGTTCTGCCGCGGTGCTTTCGCTAAATGGGATTAGGGGGGTCGAGGGGGGATAAGGGTGCCTCGCACCCTTAGTCCCACCCTCGCTCGCGCCCTCGTCTCACCCGCACTCCTCCCTCATCAATCCTTCTTATCGGCCAACTTGCCGGCGATAAACATACCGACGACGATGACGACTGATGCGACGACAATCCAAATTACTTTTGCGGACATTCCTTTTCCTCCTTTTTCTTATTTGTTTTATTTGACCTAAAGCATTCCCGGAAGGCCGCGCCCAGGAACACCCAAGCCCCGACCCTGCTCTTCCCTTCCTCATTCTGCCGCGCGGCAATAAGCGATGTCTCGCCCACATTCGTCCTTTCCTCGCGCCCCATAAACCCAAGCACGAGTATGCACATCACCGCAATCACCGTCACAAGGGCCATCACTTTCGCACGAAATATCCGCCGCGTCCGCCGAATGGACCCCACCAGCCGCTCTTCCATCCCGGGCGGCAACCCAACTTCTGGTACGCTCGACCTCACCTTCTCGGTGAGCATCTCCTCGAATTCATTTTCATTCATTTGAACCGTACTCCTTCCTTTTTGGATAAAATTGAATATAACGCCGCCCGCGCATTGAACAGCCGCGACTTCACCGTCCCCTCCGAAATCTTCAAAACCTGCGAAATCTCCTCCAGCGAAAGCCCCTGAAAATACCGCAAAATCACCACTTCCTGCAACGGTTCGCTCAAACGTTGCACCGCCTTGCGAACCGCCAAATCCGCGGCACTTTCTATCACTCGCGCCACATCCTCCACCGGAGTCTCCGGCAACTCCCCCGGACCCCCCACTGGCACAAGCTCCACATGCTTCTTCCGCAGGTCCATCCGATAGAAATTCAGCAAAATTGTATACAACCAACTAAAAAAATCCGCCTCAGGTTCATATTGACGTATCTTCTTGATGGCCTGATCAAACGACCGAAAAACGAGCTCTTCGGCATCGGCATTATTGGGGCAAAGCAAAACTGCCGCGGCAAAAAGCCTGTTCCCATATTCGGACACAAGCTGTTTCGCCCCGGTCTCCGGGTTCTTCCGTATCGCCTGCCAAACTTCCATTAACTGCCGCGCAAGTCCATTTCTATTCAGTTCGTCTATTAAGGTAAATGCATCAAACCCCAAAAAGGTTCACTCAAAATCAAAAAACTTTATCCAAACCACCAAAAAACACCCAACCCATCCTCCCCACCCAAACCTCGGCTAAAAAATCCCAACCCTAGCGTTGATGGTCAAGCTGTGCTTGACCAATCTCTACACGATCTACACGTTCTACACGGTCAATCCCAAATACAACAAGAAAAATCCCACCTCTAATATCCGTGTTTCTCCGTGTAATCCGTGGTTAATAAATCCGCCGCGCCCCAGAAATGACGAGGCCCGCGGCAAAAACCGCAGACCTCGCAATTTCATCTCAGTTTATCCAACTTTGATTACTTAGCCGCATTCGGATCAACAGCCTGAACCACAATCTTGTAGAATTCAGCCGTCTTACCATCAGTCTTCTCGACCGAGAGCGTCACCTTGCCGTCATCACCAGCCTGCGCCCAATTACCCTTCACAGCGTATTCGCCGCCGACCGTATCGCAAGCCTTGACCGCATAGTAGAAGCCCGGAACAGCCGTCGCGATTTCCGCACCATCCAACACCTTCGGGAGAGCTGCCTCAAGATCCGTCTCAAGATCAGCCTTCTTCTCTTCGGCGATATCGAACGTGACCGTGTAGCCATCCGTATCGTTACCCGTGACATAGCCATAGAGGTAGGACTTGTAGGTCGCCTTCGAATTCACCACAACATCCGGAACCACGACGTTATCCAAATTATTTGCCCAAGTATGAGCCTTTGCCGAATCCGAGAACGTAGCCGTCGCACCTGGCGCAATCGGATCCGGATCCTTCGCCACAACCGTGTACGTCACATAAAGCGTCGTCGCAGCCGTGATTTCCTGAGCATTATAATCCGTACCGTCATCATACTGCCAGCCCGAGAACGTGTAACCCTCAACCGCTGGTGCATTCGGGAGCGAAGTAATCGTCTTACCCGATTCAATCGAGAGTGCCGTCGGCGCCGTCCAAGCCGTACCTTCCGGCAAGCCCTTCTGCGCAAACGTCACCGTATACGAAACCACATCCTTCGTGAAGTACGCATAGATGGTCTTAGCCTCGGAAATCACTTCCGTCGTGATATCAAACGCATTCGCGTGGGCTTCATCCGAATACCAACCAGCAAACGTATATCCTTCAACATTGTTGACCGCAGGAATCTTGGCCTCCATAATCACCTCGTCCTTGGTAACATCCACATCGCCCGCACCTTCCCAGCTCATGCCGTCCGCGAGCCCAAGCGCCGCGAATGTCACTTTGACAGTCTCCGCCGATGGCGTATACTTCGTGAACTCAGGCGCATCTGCCGCGGCCAAAATCTGCAAATCATCAATCTTGCCCGACCCTTCAAAGCCGACCTGCGTCACG
>CAVIVB010000274.1:0-2700 GCA_963645785.1 bacterium | reverse complement strand
AAACCGCGGCAAATCTGCCGCGGTCCCCGAAACCTTGGGTCATGTCACTGCACCCGAATCACAAACCCCGATGCCGTCAACGAAAATACCCACTGATTCTTCGGCAAACCATAGCTCACCGGGAAGTCATTCGTAAGCACCGCCGCATCCGTCGTCAAACCATACGGATGCTTCTCCCCAAACGTCTCCGCCGGGAACATCGCCCAATACGCCGCTTTCTCATCTTTCGTGCATTGCGACCACGGCTTCACATAGTCCGTATTCCGCACAAACTCCAACCACTTCTTGCAACCTTCCGCCGCCACATAAAAGCGATAATGATAATCCGTAATCTTCGTCGTCCCCTTATAACTCGTCATTTTGTTACTGCTATAGTTAATCTTATAGAACATGGCGCTCGTCCCATCAAACATGTCGCCCTCAAAATGCACCGTCGTCGGATTCGACCCGCCTAAATCCACGCACGCGCCTCCCACCGCATTCGTCAAGCCCGATCCAAACCAAACTTCAATCGCGCCCTTATAATCCTGACCCCAACCGCCTTCATCCTGTGCAAACGTGTTATACGGAATCTTCCTCACGCCCGGCCCAATATGCAATTCAGGCCCCATCGCCCTCATCCGGTCCATCGTACTCGTCCCCATCTTCGTCTCCACACTCTCCCCCGCCGCATTCGTCGCAAAACCAATCCGCAAATTCCCCTTCATCGTCTGCGCCCAATGAAACGCACTCGACGCAATATTCGTCACACTATCCGGCAAAAACGGCGTCACAACCTTATTCCCCATCACACTCCCAAATCCACTAATCGCCTCCAACGTCGACGGCAACGTCATCGACGTTATGTACGCGCTCGTCCCAATCCCCGTTATCGCAATAATCTTCCCGCCATTCAAAATCGGCTTCGACAAATCTGCCGCGTACGTCCCAGGCGCCGTCACCCGACGGAACATCACAACCGTAATCGCATCGCGCGCCCCCGTCGCCTTGAAAACTAGCGACCCATCCGTCAAATCATTCTTCTCCTCATCATACACAAGATACGTCGATGTAAACGTCGGATACAACGTCTTCACACCATCCGCGGCAATTGTAATCTCCGCCTCCGTCGAAGTCGACGCCCCCTTCCAGCCCGTAAACACCACCCCATCATTCGCCGGCACGAACTTCACCTTCACATCCCCCGCGGCAAAATTCCCATTCGCATCCGGCGCCGGATCATACGTCACCGTCCCAAATTCCGAACGCAATTCTCCCATCTGAAACGTATTCCCCTCATACGTCGTCCCATCCGTCAAAATGTACGTCCTATTCAACCCACCCGAAACCGCGACAGAAATCCCCACCGGCACCTGCGCGTCCGCCCCATACCGCGTAAAATACGCCGCCTTATCCTTGTCCGAACACTCCGCCCACGGCGTCATCTTCGTCGCATCTGCCATCCAAGCCGCCCACTTCGCATTGTCCCCAGGCACAAAAAACCGCAATTCCAACGCCGTGCAGTTCGAAAACGGATTCCCCGAACCCAGCGAATATGTAAACCACCCACTCCACGTAATTTCACGAAGTGAGTAATTCGGAATCCCCTTCGCCTCATTTCCACCCCCACTCGTCCGCGGGAATGGATGATAGGACTTATCTGCCCACCCAAGCTGAATATCCCGTATCGTCATATCTTTCTTCTGCCGAAACACGATATTCGTCAACAATCGGCAATTGAAACTATCCGAAAAATTCGTTACATTCACGCCAAACTCAATATATTCACACCCACTAAAATTATCACCTTCATAAAACGTCGTCGGCACATTGTGCGCACCCGGACCAAAAATAAGCCTCTTCACCTTGTGGCAATTCTTGAACGCCCAATTCCGCCAAGTCACATCATACTCAATGTTCACCCACCGCGGCTGACCATCCGCACCATAGCCCTCACCAACAATCACATCATTCGTCATCGCCGAACACCCAATAAACGCCTGCATCCCCAAATTCGTCACGCTCCCCGGAATACACGGCTCAACCAATTCCAACGCCGAACAACTACTAAATGCCTGTTTGCCCAACACTTCCAAATTCGCTGGCAACCTCACATATTTCAAACTCAAGCATTTCAGAAACGCGCTCGCTCCAATCTCCTTCACGCTCTCCGGAATCTCCAACGATTCAATCAGGGTGGACGCAAACGCACTCGGTGGAATCTTCGTCAACTTGCAATTTTCAGGAAACACCACTTCTCGCAACTTCGGCACGCTATTGCAACAATCATTCACCAATGTCTCCACCGTCTCCGGCAAATAGAGAACTTCCACTGTCTTGAATTGGTAATGCATCAACCGTCCAAGCGTCACAATATCAACAAGCCCATCCGGCAGCGCGGCACTTCTCAAATCCAATTCCGTCTCCGTCCCGGCCGTCTTCGCCGAAAGCACCCCCGTATCCGACAAATAAAACTCCGTCGCCGTGACCCCTTCGCCCACAAGACTCTTCAACGTCCAACGCTTAAGCCGCGTATCAAATTCGCTGGCCGACCATTTTGCATCTGCCCACACATCCGCGGCAAAAAGCATCCCAGCGCCCAGCATCACACTTGCGCAAACCTTCCGAATCATCGCAACTTGCATAATTATCTCCTAATCTATCTCTTAACCTTAACTGCATATATTATATCATATCTGACTTCCCTTTGTCCAATAGTAT
>CAVIVB010000273.1:0-2712 GCA_963645785.1 bacterium | reverse complement strand
CTTGGCAAGATTTTCGGAATTCTTGGCAAGATTTTGGAAAATCTTGCCAAGATTAACCTAATGTGCTTGCATTTTGGACCTAAATATGGTATAACATAGGTCAAATTACATCGAAAGAGCGGAAATGTTTAGGGTTATGCTTTATTTAGATTACAAGGTCCTGTTGGCCCATGTTCATGGTGAGAAGATGGGCTATTGGTGGTTTGGAAGTCGCGCGGCGGAATTGCGGATGGGGTGTGGCAGACGCGGTACTGGAAGATGACGCTGGTAGAGAAGGCGTGACGCTTCGAGGGGGAAGTAAGTGCACGATGAGTGCATATTTACTCTTGGAATCTACAAAAAGTGCCGCGATAAAAAAAGTTGAAAATACCCCCTTGACGAGAGGGGGTAAAATATGGTATAATATGCGCACTTTTCCGTTTTGGGCGATTAGCTCAGTTGGTTAGAGCATTACCTTCACACGGTAGGGGTCACTGGTTCGAGTCCAGTATCGCCCACCAAAACGAAAAAGGGCTAAATTTCCCCTAAAAGATAACATTAGAAAGTTTTTGAAAATACCCCCTTGACGAGAGAGGGTAAAATATGGTATAATATGCGCCTGTTGCACCCGTGGTGAAATTGGCATACACGCCAGATTCAGGTTCTGGTGCCGCAAGGTGTGTGGGTTCAAATCCCACCGGGTGCACCAAAAGCGCTGGCCCCTTCGTCTATCGGCTAGGACATCTGGTTCTCATCCAGGTAAGAGGAGTTCGACTCTCCTAGGGGCTGCCAATTGGCAGTAGAGATGCTGAGGCATGTGATACATATTGTTGCGCGGCTGGTGAAGTGGGGGTTCATCATTCTCTGTCTTTACCTTGGGTCGTTATTTTTTCGGCAGGAGCATATTCCTGGCGGATGGGTGAGTTCTGTTTTGAATGGGTCGATGCCAGAGGGGATGGTTGTGCATTGTGATTCGGCGTCGATTGGTTTTCGGTATGGATTGATTTTGAGGGGATTTGGGGTATATGAGAACACGATGAAAGCGTGCCGGCGTTTGGCGGGTGCGGAGATGATTTGTGTGAAGCCGTGGCCGTGGCGGGTGTCGATTACGGGTGCGGAGTATGCGAGGTTGGGGGATTCATATTATGCGCCGGAGTATGGGGAGGCGACGGATGTGAAGGAGGCGCTGGAGGGATTTCGGTTTCCGGAACTGCCGCGGTTTTCGCTCGAGCTGGTGAGGCCGGTTATATTGGGCGTTGCGCCGGAGCGGGTGGAGGCGGACGTTTTGTCGACAGCGGAGATGTTAGATTTTCGTGACATGCGGCTTTGGTGGAATGAGGCGGAGGCGGTGGCGGCGTTGGTGGGGACGTGTCGGGTGGATTTGGCGGAGATGAAGGTGGCGGGGTTTGTGACGGGGCATGCGACGCAGGGGGAGATACGGCCTTTGTTGGTGGCGTTGGATTTGCCGGTGTCGTTACCTTATATGGATGGGTTCACGGATGTGCCTGGGGTGGTGCCGGCGTCGTGTGGGTGGGAAGTTGATTTGAATGAGACGCGGTTGAGTTTGGATTTGGATTTGCATCCGCAATTGGGGGCGTACAATGGTGTGGTGATGAGGAAGGCGGATGGGAAGCTGAGGTTGAAGAACCATATTCATGATGGGCGGCTTGATTTCAAGTTGTGGGTGGGGCCGATTGAGGCGGTGGACCGTGAGGGGCGTCGGCTGGAGGGGAGCGTTTGGGTGGAGTCGACGAATGATACGAATGTGGTGAGGTTTGATGCGAAGAGTCAGCTGCCGCTCAAGAATGCGCTGGATATTGTGGATTATTTGAACAAGGGGGCGCTGGAGGATTTGGTGTGTGAGACGGCGCCGACGGTGACGATTCGAGGGACATTGGCGACGGACGGGGAGCATCCGTGGGCGAATGATTTGGGGGGCGCGGCAGAATTTGCGCAGGGGAGTTTTTGGGGCGTGCCGGTGAGGAATGTGCGGCTGGAGTATTTTTACAAGGGTGATGATGTGGTGCTGACGAATGTTGTCGCGTTTGGGACGGCTGGTGGGACGGTGACGGGCGCGGCGAAGTTGACGATACCGGGGCGGGATGAGACGAAGGCGCGGTTTGAACTCAAGGGGGATTATCGCGGCGGATCTTTGGAGGAGGTCGCGGATTTATTGGGGGCGGATTTTGGGGATCGGCGTGGGAAGGTTGAGGGGCGTTTGGAGTTGGCTGGGCCGATGGCGACGAATTTTGTGGAGAAGTTGAATGGGAAGGGGCATGTGCATGTGAAGGATGGGAAGATTGCGCAGATGAAGATGTTTGCGGGGATGACGGAGCTTATGGCGGACAAGGTGCCGGGGGTGGCGACGATTGTGAATCAGTCCGATGGCGCGGCAGATTTTGTGATTTCGAATGGTGTCTTGCGGACGGAGAATTTGCGGATTGAGGGGTCGCTCTTTTCGATTTCTGCGGAAGGGGCGTATGACATGGTGAAGGACGATTTGGATTTTGTGGTGCGGGTCAGGTTTATGCGGGATGATTCGATTTTGGGGAAGTATTTTATCCGGCCGATTACGTGGACATTTTCGAAGTTGTTGATGGAGTTCAAGGTGACGGGTTCCATGGACGAGCCGAAGTGGAATTACATTTCAATAGTGGATCGAGTGTTATGAATCTAACGAGTCCGAGTCAAGTTAAGGCGTGGTGCATTGAGCACGATTTTCATCCGAATCGT
>CAVIVB010000272.1:0-2712 GCA_963645785.1 bacterium | reverse complement strand
AAGTTGCAGCGCGTAATCGGCGAGAAAATTGAATCAATCGCAATCCGCCCGATCTCTTGCTCAGGCTTCTTGTTCCCCTCGGCCAAGCAGAACCCACGCCCCGTGCGAATTTCGCACTCCATCTCAAGCGTGCCATCAAAGTCAAGCGTGCAAATCTCTTGGCGCGGATTCAGCACTTCAATGCTGTTCGACACCGTGAAATCGCCCGCAGTGACCGTGCACGGCCCCTGAGCTTTCAGCGTGATCGTCTGGGGTTCGCGCGAGAATGGCTTCACCACCACGCGCTTAAGGTTGAGGATGATGTCGGTGACGTCTTCGGCGCAACCCTTGATTGTCGAGAACTCATGGTTCACACCCTTGATCTTGACACTCGAAATTGCCGCGCCTTCAATCGAAGACAAAAGCACGCGACGAAGTGAGTTGCCAATCGTACGGGCATAACCGATTTCGAATGGCTCTGCGACAAAACGTGCATACGTCGGCGTCGCCGTGGCTTCGTCCTTCTGGACGGCCTGCGGCATTTCGAATCGGCTCAAACGGATAGGCATTGTTTACCTCCAAAGGTTGTTAGAAGACTAAAGATTAACGCGAATAAAGTTCGACGATGGCCTGCTCGTCCACAATCGGCGCGATCTGTTCACGCGTCGGAATGGCGAGAATTTCAGCCCTCAAGGTCGCCTTGTCAAACGCAATCCACTGCGGGAGCTGCGCGCCAGTCGCGGCCTCAACACTGCGGTTCGCAGCATCCTTCGACTTCGCATTATCCTTAACTGTAATCACATCGCCCACGTTCACAATCATCGACGGCACCGCCGCCTTGCGATCGTTCACGAGAATGTGCCCATGCAACACGAACTGACGTGCCGCGCGACGGCTCGGCGCAAGACCCAACCGATACGCCACATTGTCAAGACGCATCTCCAAATGCTGCAACAGCAACTCACCCGTGATGCCCTCCTTGCGAAGCGCCATCTCAAAGAAACGGTGGAATTGCAACTCACCCATGCCATACTGACGACGGAGCGACTGCTTCTGACGAAGCTGCGTGCCATATTCCGACATCTTCTTCGCACGGCGTGCAACATGCATACCCGGGCAACCAGCACCCTGTTCAATCGGGCACTTCGCCATGTAACAACGTGCGCCCTTCAGGAACAACTTCTGCCCCTCACGACGGCACTGACGACAAACTGGACCAGTATAACGTCCCATAAATTAAACCCTCCTACGCTTACGTGCGCGGCACCCATTATGCGGAACAGGCGTCGTATCAACAATCTGCGTCACACGAATGCCCGCAGCCTGAATCGCCCGAACGGCACTCTCACGACCCGCACCCGCGCCCTGCATGCGAACTTCACATTCATGCATGCCCTTGGCAACAGCCGTACGCGCCGCATCCTGCGCCACCATCGTCGCGGCAAATGCCGTCGACTTACGCGACCCCTTGAAGCCAGCCTTGCCAGCCGAGCTCCACGAAATCACCCCACCACGCGCGTCCGCAATCGACACCTGCGTGTTGTTGAACGTCGAACGAATAAACGCAATACCAGCCGGAATCGACTTCCCGCCGCGCTTCTTCGCCGCATCACCCTCTGCCGGAACTTCCGCCGCGGCACCTTCCGCCGCCACAGGAGCCGCCGCCACGGGCGCTTCTTCTTTCTTTACTTCTTCGCTCATGTCTAAATCTCCTTACCGAGCCGCCTGCTTCGGCATCGCGATCGACACACGCTTGCCACCCTTGCGAGTGCGCGCATTCGTCTTCGTACGCTGTCCACGGACCGGAAGGCCCTTCTTATGACGCATCCCACGATACGACCCAATCTGGATCAACCGACGGATATTCTGCGCAACCTCACGACGAAGGTCGCCCTCCACGCGATAATGATCCTGAATATAGGTCGTCAACGCGTGAATCTCATCCTGTGTCACGTCATCCGCTTTTTTCATCGGATCCACGTTGCAAGCCGCCAAAACGTCATCAGCACGCTTCGGCCCGATACCGTGAATATACCGCAGCGCGAAGCGAATATGCTTCTTACCCGGAATATCCACACCCATCATTCTTGGCATAGTTGTTTTTACCTCTTAATATACTTTCTCAACCCTGGCGCTGCTTATGGCGCGGGTTCGTGCAGATTACGCGCACCACGCCTTTGCGGCGGATGATGCGGCAGTTCTCGCAGATGCGACGAACAGAACTACGTACTTTCATGTTTATATAACTCTTTCTAGAGTGGTCGAATGAGCTGATATTATACCATATTTTCGCCCCTCATTGCAAGGGGAAATTTCATAAATCTGCTCTAACTAAGCTTTTTCACACCTCCCGCGGCACTTTTTTATATCTTCCAACACACAATTTAACCCCCTCTAGCCCCCAAATCCGCCGCGCACCCACCCAAAACTGCCGCGCTGCTCCTATCACAGAATACACTGAAAGGTCGCTTCCCTCCTCACAAAATATACCGAACCCAAACCTCTAAACCTCTTCCTGCGCTTTTCAGAATGGACTCCACAGCTTCAGTGTATCCAGTGGTTATGAGTCCCATCCCCCACCCCTTCAGCCCCCTTCCCCCATTTCATCAGCCTTTTCCAAGGATTAAATCAGAAAAAAGACATAGTCTATTCTGCAAAAAGACATAGTCTTTTTAAGGAAAAGACATAGTCTTTTTTGTGAAAAGACATAGTCTTTTTCCAAAATAGACATAG
>CAVIVB010000271.1:0-2714 GCA_963645785.1 bacterium | reverse complement strand
TACCTAGAGTACGCGCGTACTCTAGCTAGCTTACGCTGAGATTGTGTGGAAGGTGTGAGAAGAAAAATTTTGAGATAGGATTTTTTCCCCCTTGACGAATGGAGTCAAATATAGTATAATACACGGCATCTTTCAACTCATTAGAGCAAGGAGACATAAAATAATGAATCGTTTGATTAAAGTTGGTGTTGCGGCGGTAGCGCTCGCGGCGGTTGTTCCTGCGTTTGCAGAGGATGTAGAAGAAGAGGAATCGGGTGCCGTTGGTTGGACTCCGATTGCTTTGGGCATTGCTTCGCCTGTGCAATTGCCGTGGGGCTTGGCGCAGTGGGACGTATTTGGCGTGGATGTGAACGTGCTTTACACGGACGCGCCGAAGATGTATGGTTTGGGCGTGGGCGGCTTGGCGATGACGACGCGCGATACGATGGCGGGTTTGCAGGCGTCGGCGTTGTTCAACTACGCGAAGGAGAATGTGTATGGCGTTCGTTTGGCGTTGGGCGCGAATGTGTGCCGCGAAGAAGCGTACGGTCTTGAGGCTGGGTGCTTTGGATATCGCCGCGAATTCTGGGGCCTCGATGTGGATTTCCTCGGTTCGTTCCAGGACTATATGTGGGGTATGCAGGTTGCGGGCTTGGCCAACATCACGCGTGAGCAGACGTATGGTTGGCAGACGGCGATTGGCGTGAACATTGCGAAGAAGGCGTATGGCTTGCAGCTCGCTGGCATTTTCAATATGGCCGAAGAATTGCATGGTTGCCAGATTGCAATTGTGAACTACGCGCAGGAATGCCCGTGGGGTTTCCAGATTGGCATTATCAACATCATCATGGATAATTCCTTGAAAGTGTTGCCGATCATCAACGCGTACTTCTAATAGTTGAAGGTCACGAAAGTGGCAAAGGGCAATCCATATTTGAAGAAGGCGACGGGGGCTGCGAAGGCCCCCGTGCGCGCTGAGAAGAAGCACGGGCTTGGGCGGGGGCTCGATGGGCTTTTGAAGGGCGGGAAAAGTGCCGCGGCATCGGCCCCGATTGTGACGGCCGTGCCGAGCGCGGCAGTTTCTTCGGTGGCGACGGCGAGTGTGCCGGGCGCTCCACTTGAATTGAAGATTGCCGATATTGAGCGCAGTCCCTATCAGCCGCGGCGAGAATTCCGAGAGGAAGAATTGCGCGAGCTGGGGGAATCGCTTCGGAATAGTGGGCTTGTGCAGCCGCCGACGGTGAGGAAAAATGCCGCGGGGCGGTATGAATTGATTGCGGGCGAGCGGAGATTGCGCGCGGCGCAATTGATTGGGTGGGAGAAGATTCGCGTCACGCTGATTGAGGCTGATGATTTGACGGCCGCGGCGATGACGACGACGGAGAATTTGCAACGTGAAGATCTCAATCCGATTGAGGAAGCGATTAGTTATAAGACGTTGCAGGATCGTTTCAATTTGACGCAGCAGGAAGTGGCGGAGCGCGTGGGGAAGGGGCGTGCGTCGGTTGCGAATGCGACGCGGCTTTTGGAATTGCCGGATGAGGTGAAGACGCTCATTCAGGCGAAATTGATTTCAGTTGGGCACGCGAAGGTTTTGCTTTCGGTGGACGATGAGAAGGACCGCGTTTTGCTGGCGCGGGATTGTGTGAATGCGCAGTTGTCGGTGCGGGCTTTGGAGAAGAAAGTTGCGCGGTTGCATGCGCCGATTGAGGAACGCAAGAGCGGGACGCCTGATTTGCCGGATGGGTATGTGCGGAGTTTGACGGATAAGCTCAAGAAGCATTTGGGGTGCGCGGTGCGTTTGACGAGTGGCGTGATGCATGAGAATGGGCGGCACACGAAGGGCGTGCTTGAGATTGATTTCTTCGACAATGATGATTTGGATCGCGTCATTTCGATGATTGGTTTGAAGGTCGATTGAAATGATGCTTGGGGCAGTACTTGCGGCGGCGCTTGCGTGGACGGCGCAAGATGCAACGAATGCACATAGGAATGCCGATGCGTTTGTGAAGGAATGCACGCCGCGTGTGGCGGGTACGATTCGTGGGCAGCTTGCGGCGAATTGGATTCTGGATCAAGTTTCGATGCAAGGGATTGATATTCGCATTGACAAGTTTCAAGCGAAGACGCCGAAGGGGACCAAGCAATTTGCAAATTTGATGTGCGGATTTTGCCGCGATTTGACGGCGCCGTGGGTTGTTTTGGTTTCGCATTTTGATTCGAAGGATGCATGCCCGGGGGCGCATGATGGGGCCTCGACGACGGGTATTTTGATGACGCTTGCGGATAAGTTTTCGAATAGGCAGTTGGCGCCGGGGAACATTTTGCTTGCGTGGGTGGATGGTGAAGAGAATATGATTTCGTATAGCGAGAATGATGGACTTTGGGGTTCGAAACATTTGGCTGCGCAATTGAAGGAACAAGGCTTGAATGTGCGCGCGGTTGTTTGTTTGGATATGCTGGGTGATAAAGATTTGAACATCATGATTCCTGGTAATGTGGATGAGCGGCTTGCGAAGATTGCGAAGATTGCCGCGCGGCGCGCGAAGTTGCCAGCGAATTTGGTCACGCGGATTGAGGAGCATGTGAAAGATGATCACGTGCCGTTTTTAGAGGCAGGCTTTCCGGCGATTGATTTGATTGATTTTGATTATGGCAGTGCGCGCGGGCGAAATGATTATTGGCATACCGCGGCAGATACAATGGACAAGCTTTCAGTGAAATCGTTTCAGACG
>CAVIVB010000270.1:0-2715 GCA_963645785.1 bacterium | reverse complement strand
CCTCACACCTTGCTTCTCTAACGCACGTCCAATCGCTTTGGCAAAAGTCTTCTCTTGGCTCTTCGTGTAAATTTGTATTGCCTCGCTCGTTCGTTTTTGAAGCACCAACCGCGCCGCATCAATCAACGAAAGCTCCGCCTCTTTCGCGCCCAAAATGAAAGCAACGCCGTCTTGAATCCATTCTTGCCGCAAGGCCTCAAAAACATCGTCCGACTGAACCTCATCCTCATGGCCCGTACAAACTTGATAGGTCGCCATTCCCACGCGCCCCACGCCCTTGAGCCGTGCCTCGAGGCGCTCCCAATTTTCGCCGCCGAGGCTCATTACGTGCAAAAGCTGGATATTTTGTCCGCATTCACGAAAGAAGAGTTTGAACGATTTCTTTGTTGCCGCGGCAAAATCTTGTGTGGTGCCGGCGCGCCAGAGGGGGTCGGCTAGCGACATAAAAATGCTGCTAATATTGAAGCGCGCCTCGCTGATGTAGGCCGTTGGCTTCAACTCTTCGAGTCGATCGAGGAGGAGGTCCGAAGTCTCCCACGCGTGCGTGAGCGCCTCATCGAGTTCATGCTGTTCTTCCACGATTCCCGGCCGCCCAAACGCCGTCATTTCCTTTTGTATGACCGCCAGGATCGTGCGCGAATAATTGCGCGTTTTGTCCTCGCCTGGCACCAAATGGTAGCACAACGTGTCGATGGTACGTGAAAACGCCGCGCCCCCCGCTTTTTGCTTCCGGAGTGCCGCTTCCGCCAAGCGGATAAACGCCTCATTCTGCGCCGTCACGCCACCAAGCGCCTCGGAAAGCGAAAGAATTCGAACGCACTTTCCACGCGCCGCGTCCCAAAAAGAACGCTTCATATCTTCTAACTTATCGAATTTATTTGACATTTTTTGACTCTTTTCTTCTGCTGTGGGTGGTCTACCCGGTGAAGGCCGGAGTCAAGGGTTAGTCGCGTCACCACCGCAAACCGAGCGATGGGAGAGGAGGTTTCTTCCGCACCTGAAACGCCGTATATTATAGCATATTTCAGACCGCTTGTGGGGAACTTTTTTTGAAAAGTTATCAACAGAGGACTTACTTTCAGACAAACTCGCCCAAGTCTGTCTGAAAACGAAGAGTTTTTTTAGGGTCATAATGTGAAAAATCTGCCGCGGAGAGATTGTTTTTATGGGAATAGACACATTTGGGGTCGAAGGGGCTTCAGACAAATTCGCTTGACGCTGTCTGAAGGGTTTATAATATGCGGCGTTCTGAGCGAGGGATGGTTCGACGGGGCACAGGGCCCCGCGCCAAATTCTGCCTGAGCGAGGGACGCGCGGTGTGACCAAATCTGCCGCGGAAAGGTACAAAGCAATGAACAAGAATAACAAGAGCTGCACGTATGCGGAGATGAACATCATCCCGTCGTACAAGTGGTTGGGCATTACGCAAGGGACGGAGGAGCGCTGCATGCGGTATCTCGCCCAGCAGGTGCTGAAGGTCGCCAAGGCGTATAACTTGAGCACGAGCGAGCGGGATGACCTTGCGGCGGACATGACGTATGAGGTGCGCCTGGCGATCTGGAAAAATTTCGATCCGAAGAAGTCGCGGTATGTGACGTTCTTCTCGCGCGTGTTGCACAAGCATCTCTGCAAGTGGCAGCGCAAGGAAATTCGGCGGCGGCACATTTTTGTATCGATGTCGGATACGGTCGAGGAGTTGATGAATTCGTTCGTGGATGTGCTGGCGGAAGAGTATGTGCGCGGCGAATTTACGACGGAAGAGTTTGAGCGCAATAAGCGCATCGTCCAGGTGCGCCAGACGGTGGCGAAACTTTCGCCGCTCAATCGGCGCATCTGCATGCTCTACATGGAAACATTCTCTTTGCGGGAAGTTGCCAATCAGTTGGGCTTTGAGCGCAATGAGTTTTTCCGTTCAATTTGGCCGGCGTGTCAGGAGGAGTTCAAAAAAATTTGGAAGAATTTTGAGACAACTTGATTTTGCGGGTAATATATATATATGGAGGGGGACGCGCGGTGCGTCCCACCTCCTGAATCAAGAAAACAAAATAAACAAAGAAAGTTGAGGTTAGTTAGTTATGAAAGTTAGAGATGCATTGAAGTTGATTTGCCTGGAAGCGGAAGCGATGTACGCTGAACGGGCGCGGGCGGCAGAGGCGTATGGTTTTTGGTGCAATGCCAATGACGATGATGCCGAGGCGCAGACTGAGTTCGCGAATGCGGTGTTGGATTATGTGGCGAGGCTCGAAAAGGTTGCGCATATGCAAGCGCGGGTGATTACGAGTCTTGTGTTGGGCAAAAGCGAGGTGGCAAAATGAAAATGAAGCGAGGCGAAGCGATGGACAGTTTTGAGAAGGCGTGTCGGGAAAATTCGGGGCTGGAAAATTTTGCCGCGGCGGCAGAAGGTTCCTCCCCCTGCACCCCCTCTTCTAAGGCTAAGGTATTAATTAATTTAAATATGGCCAGGCCTACCCCCCCTATAATCCCCCCCTCCCAAGTGGGGGAAACCGGTGGAGCCTCTCGCCAGCCGGCCGGCCTTTTGAAAATGTCTGAGATTGCCTTGGCTGAGTTTGGGATTCCCGCCTGGTTCGTGTGGCACTGGTATCACGAGTTGGCGGGTCTTGGCTGGAAGACGAAATCGGGCTTTGTGGTGACGCGGCAGAATTGGCGCAAGATTCTGAGCGGCTGGTGGCGTCAGGCGACCGAGAAGGAAAAGGC
>CAVIVB010000269.1:0-2718 GCA_963645785.1 bacterium | reverse complement strand
CTGTGCAGGTCACTTATCGCCTGGTGTTGGGCGATGGCTCGGTAGCGGCAACGACTACAAACAATCTTTTCAAGACGGCATTCGTTCGTGAGTTTGATTCTGCGAAGGTAAATGGCCAGGGCCAGGATATGCGAGTGGTCGCGTCTAGCCTTGATTGCACAGCTGAAAATGGCGTTGTTTATGGAACGCACCCGACCTTCCGCTGGACGATGAATGGCTATAACAGCTACACGGCGTTCAAGTTGCAAATTATGAATACCTCGGGGACGGTTATCTACGATTCGGGGTATCGTCGTGCTCCGCGCGTGGATGAGGACGGGTATTACACCTATACGCTTCCTGAATCCATTGGTGATCAAACGGTGGGCGCCTCTGTGAATATTTTGCCAGCCGCTGGAAACTATAAGGCGCGCGTGTCCATGTACAACGCGAAATTCAAGTCGGACGCGTGGTCAAATGTGATTAACTTCTCGACTGCGGTTAATGCGCAGCAAGAAATGAATGACCATGGTTATTCTTCGATTGATGTTTCGGTGAAGTATGCGGGGCCGAACGATGTGCTTGCGAAGTGTGACACCCTCAAACAGACGAATGGCATTGTTCGTTTGCAGGCCTTCACAACGCCTGACTTTAGCGGCACGCCAGTTTCGCAGTCCGTTGTTACCAACAAGACAAAGATTGCAAATACGGCTGATAATCTTCCGAATGCTTGTGTGATTGGATTGCCAGCAGCGGGCACATATTATCTGCGTGCGTACATTGATTCGGATGGTGACTTCGAAAAGGATGATTGGGAATCGTGGGGTTGGGCTGGACCTGTTACGATTTCGACCGAGGATGTCGTTGCGCCAGTCGTTGGACTCTACATTGAGGATGCGGATACGGATGGCGATTGGTTGCCAGATGCTTGGGAATATGCGAAGGCAGGTTGGAAGGGCACTTGGGATTCTGTAAAGGATGAGATTTCGGCGAATATCAAGGGACAGGACAAGATTCTCTTTAGCGCGGCAACATTTGTCAACGCGACAAATAACTTGGCTGGTATTTCTACTGGGCTTGAAGGCGCTTCCTTGACCATCTTCCAAAATGGTCAGTTCGCGGAAAGCTTGTTGCCCTCTGATGGAAAAGCGAATTACGTCTCTATTGATGATATTCGTGCGGCCGTTCAAAAGCAGATGCGTGTTCAGTCGCAGACAGTCAAGATCACTTCGATTTCGTTGGATCAGAATGGAAAGCATGTTATCTTGACGGTTGATGCAGACGTGGCACTCTCTGTTGCGGGTGAACTCGTTGCGAATGTTTACAACATCACGGGGCTTGCAACGTCGAAGGATGTGACGATTAAGATTTACAAGAAGAACACTCTTGCGGAAGCTGATTGGGTGTATGTAACCGAACAGACAGTGTCTATTGGCCAGAGTGATCAAACGGTTGAAGCAGACTTGGATGTTGACTTCAAGAGTGGCTTCTATAAGGTCGAGGTTGTTGAAGAGTAAACCGTGGCAAAAGCTTAGGTGGTAGTAGAGGTAAAATGAAGAAGACAATTAGAAAAATTCTCGTAGTCAACTCGGGTTCGAGTTCGCTCAAATATCAACTCTTCGATATGGAGACGGAAACGCGTCTTGCGAAGGGGCTTGTGGAACGCATTGGTGCGGGTGGGCCAGCCAATCATGCTGAGGCGCTCAAGAAGGTTGTGGCTGATCTTGGCAATCCGACGGATATTGATGCAATTGGGCACCGCGTGTTGCATGGCGGCGAGGTCTTTAAGGATTCCGCTTTGATGAACAAGGCGAACATGGCCAAGGCGAAGAAGTTGGTCAAGTTTGGACCGTTGCATATGCCTGCGAACTTGGGGGGCATTGAAGCGTGCGAGAAGATTTTCAAGGGTGTTCCGAATGTGGGCGTGTTTGATACGGCCTTCCATCAGACGATGCCAGATTGTGCCGCGATGTATGCGATTGATCCCAAGTACTATAAGAAGTACGGTATTCGGAAATATGGTTTCCATGGAACATCGCATAAATTTATTACGCAAGCCGCGGCGAAATTCCTCGGGAAGCCGCTCTCGCGTGTGAATCTTGTGACGTGCCATCTTGGGAATGGTTCTTCTCTCGCGGCCGTTAAGGCGGGCGAAGTTGTGGATACGACCATGGGTTTGACGCCTCTTGCAGGGCTTGTGATGGGAACACGTTGCGGCGATATTGACGCGGCGGCCGTCCTTTCCATTATGGAGTCTGAAGGTATTTCGCCTGCGGAGATGGATACGATTCTTAATAAGAAGTCTGGGCTTCAAGCAATCGCTGGGGTCGTGGGCGGAGATTGCCGCGATATTTGTGCGAAAGCTGCGAAGGGTGATCGCATGGCCGAGTTGGCACTTGAAATGCTAACCTATCGCACGGCCCTTTACATTGGCGCCTATAACACGGTGGTCGGCGGTGCGGATGCAATCATTATGACAGGTGGCATTGGTGAGAATTCGGATGAGGTGCGTGCGCGCATTATCAATCGCCTTTCGGCATTGGGCATTCGCCTTGATGTGAAGGTGAATAAGAAAACGCATGGTGCGACGGCGATTATTTCAGCGAAGGGGTCCAAGATTCCTGTTGTTGTGTTGCCGACGAATGAGGAGCTTATGATTGCACGTGACACTGTTCGTGTTTTGTCTAAGTAATTTAGGAGATTTATAGAATGAGTGCAATTTCTGATATTATTGCAAAA
>CAVIVB010000268.1:0-2720 GCA_963645785.1 bacterium | reverse complement strand
AGCTTGGTTCGATAATGTCCCAACCTGTTGTGCCGCGGTGAATACGAAAGACGCAGTTCGTAGGCGCGCCGCTTCCCAAAACTCCACCGAGCATGAGTCCACTAAAAACATACTGTCCAAATTGTGGTGCATTTCCGCGGAACTCGACCGACGCAAGCTTTCCATTATTCGCGAATGCGGCAGTCCCAACAGATTGAACCCCACGTCCAATAACGACTCTTCTAAGGTCAGAATTAGCAAAAGCGGCTATACCTATGTTTGTTACACTGTTTGGGATAGTAAGGGACATAAGAGATCTGCAATTAGAGAAAGTCCTACAAGAAATATCTGTAACACCTTCTGAAAGAACAACGGAATTCAATCTCGTGCAACCACTGAAGGCTCCCGTACATTCCTCATGTCCAATTTTTTTCACTCCAGATGGAATCACAATTGATTGAAGCGCACGACAACTAGCAAAGGCCCCTGCTTCAATGTTGGTTATTGCCAGCGATAGCGTGACATTTGTGAGGGCTGTGCACCCACTAAAACAACTCTCTCCAAGTGACAATACATTAGCCCCCATATGAACCTCATGTAGATTTGTACATCCTCTAAAAGCAAAATCACCAATAGCCTCTAAAGATAAGGGCAATTGAAGAAGACGTAAACTTGTGCACATTTCAAAGGTGCTTTTTTCTATCCTGTGTAAATTATTAGGTAATGTAATATTCGTTAGACTTGTACATTGAAAGAAGGCCCGAGCTTCAATATTCGTAATAGTAAATGGGAGAGTAATAGACGCTAAATTTGTACAGACTGAAAAGGCTGCGTCACGAATCTCAAGGACCCCTTCAGGAACAATAACTGACCTTATAAATTTTCGTCTGTCAAAAGCATTTGCACCTATGAATCGCACAGGATATCCACCTAGAATTTCAGGAATTATCACGTCACCAATAGAATCTTTCTCAATTGCAAAAGGCGGCCAAATTCCATGTCCAATGGTCACTGCTTCATTGTCTATAAAATAATTCAGCGGTGACAATGTCGGCACCTTGTCCTTGGTGATAGCCAAGGCTGGACAAGCAAGAAAGAGCATAAAAGCAAGGAACGCTAGACGCATAGATTACTCCTGTGTGACATCATCCACATATTCAACGGGGAAAAAGCGACCATCGAACTGAATGCGCGGCACTTCGTTTGTGGAGCTTGGTTCGATAATGTCCCAACCTGTTGTGCCGCGGTGAATACGAAAGACGCAATTCGTAGGCGCCCGAGGGCTCATAACACCACTAAATACATCCTCTCCAAATTGAGGTGCATTACCGCGAAACTCAACCACTCGAAGTTTAGTATTATTGGCAAATGCCACATCCTCAATTGTTTGAATGCCGCTTCCAATAACAACGGTTTCTAAATTGCAACCGATAAAAGCTCGCAACGCAATATTTGTGACGCTGTCAGGAATGGTGATTGACTTGAGAGCCCAACAACACATAAAAGCTTCATAAGGTATGTTTGGAAGTGTGTTTGGAAGAGTGATAGAGGCCAAAGATGAACAACCTTTAAAACTCCTTGCCCCAATGTTGCAAGTTGAGTTCGAGAAAATAACAGAATTCAATTTGTTACACCATGCAAAAGCATTTTCCCCAATGTTTGTGACAGAGGAAGGGATGATAATGTTTTCCAAATTTTCACATTGATAAAACGAGGTGTCGTTGATAGATGGAAGGCCTTCGGGAAGTTTTAGTATCGCCAAACTCTTACACCTAGAAAAAGCTCCTTCTCCAATATTTGTTATAGACGAGGGCAATTTCACTTCCCGCAGATTTTCACAAAGAAAGAATGCGCTCACCCCAATTGATTCAATACCATTTGTCAGAATTAGACTTTCTAATTTTGAACACCAGCCAAAAGCACTTTCATGGATAACACGTAGACTTTCTGGAAATGAAATCGACACAAGGTTTGTGCATCGATTAAATGCATTTCGCTCAATAACCTGTATCCCTTCAGGTAGAATAAGTGAAGAAATCTCATCTTGACAATAGAGAGCATCGTGCCCAATTGTTTGAACAGGAAGCCCCCCTAATTGTTGAGGGACTAGCACCTCTCCGTGCGCTTTGGGGCGCTGACTAAAATATTTCGTTTTAGGCAATAGAATGGTGGCACCTAAATTATTTGTTGTATAATGCCAAGTAAAACCATTGATGGCTTCAGAAAGTGAATTTGCATTCACCCTATACGCCATTGCAAAAATTAAAAATATGCTAATTTGTATTTTCATTTTGCGTGTCCTCTATAATTGTACTTCCACAGTAATAAACATTGTTTGTTGTCCTTGTCCCCTGTGCAAGGTCTTTCCGAACGGAAAATGTGCCATCTTCGGTGATCCAAAATGTCGACACTCCCGGCACCGCCGCCATCGGCACACCCACCGCGGCAATTTTCTTTTCTTCATTATTCCACTCCGGCCAAATCTCGCCCCACGTCAAAACTGCAACCCGCGAATATTCATTCGACCCCAACGGAAAAGTCCAGTCGCCAAAATCCAACCAAAACCTGTCTTGAAAACCGCCGCGCATCCCCCACGGACGATACACCATCGCATTTGTCGGCATCATATATTTTGCCGCGCCCGCGGCGTTTGTCACAACCCCAACAAGCACCCAAAATAACGCCGCCCCCGCAGCACTTTCTTCCGCAATAGGAGAATCAATCAACCGTGCAGATAATTC
>CAVIVB010000267.1:0-2762 GCA_963645785.1 bacterium | reverse complement strand
CCCCAAAAAGGGGGTTTTCGTACCCCCGAAAACCCCTTTTTTAATCCCGCCTCTAATTCGAACCCACACCTCACTGCACCCGAATCACCAGTCCGCCTGAGGCGCCCGCACAAAATACCCACGACGACGCCGGAAGCCCCGTGGCCAATTCTGCCGCGGCCGCCGTCGTCAAACCATACGGATGCGCCGCGCCAAATGTCGCCTCCGGAAACTTGTCCCAGTACATCTGCCGCGTGTCGGTATCCACCTGGCTCCATGGCGTCACATACGTTTCATTGCGGACGAATTCTCTCCACTTGGAACCATTCAAAATGAAGCGCATGCGATAGGTAGTGGTGCCAAATGCCGCGCCCGAGCCATTGAATGGATTGGCCTCAATCGTGACGGTCAGCGGTTGCTTCGTCCCGCCAATATCCCCAAACGCCAAATCAATCGCATTCGTCATGCCCTTGCCAATCACCAATTCCATCGGCTGATTCAACGAACTGCCCACATTCAAAAACGCACGCGGCGGAACTTGATAAAGGCCCGGGCCAATTTCAATCTTGGGACCAAGCATTTTGCAATCATTAAACGCTTGTGAATCCGCATCCCGCCCATGTCTCGTCCATCCCCTGCCGAGCACCGTCTCCACCACATTTCCATCGGCATCCGTGGCAAAGCCAATGCGCAGATTCCCCGTTATCTTGCCCATACTTACAAACGACAAGAAGCCAACTTGGGTCACGCCATCGGGCAAAAGCGGTGTCACCCTTTCAAGCGCGGAGCAACCATTGAACACCTTGCTCCCCACCGTCTGCAAGGTCGTGGGAAGTTCGACTTCCTTCAAGTAGGTGCAATTTACAAATGCACTTCCCGCAAGAGCCGTAATCGCGCCGCCGCCTTGAATGGGTTTCGACAAATCAAGAATGCCATTGGCCTTGGATTGTGAAGGCGCACCCACCGTAATTGCCGCGGCATCGCCCGAGGCCACCAGCGTCCATTGCCCATCCGTAATCGCACCATTCTCATACAAGAAATAACTCGCTTCAAAATTGGGCGTAAGATTCTTCGCCGCGTCCATCGTCACCGTGATCGTCTTGGCGCTTTCCTGCCCCGCCGGAACATCGCCCGTCCAACCCAGGAACGTGACGCCTTCCTTTTCTTGCACCGTCAGCGTCACTTGTGTGCCCTCGGAATAGGTTTCCTCTTCGCTAATGGCGGGGCTCACCGTCACATCCGCAAACGCCGCGTTGGGCTTGGTCACATTCAACACATACCCCTCCAAAACCGTCCCGTCCGAAACAAGATACGTCCGCGGCAATCCATTCACGACCGCAATCGAAATCCCCACCGGCTCCACCGCATCCGCGCCATACTTCGTAAAATACGTGCTCTTGTCGCTGTCCGAGCATTCCGCCCACGGCGTCACCTTCGTCGTGTCCGCCACATACGCCGCCCACTTCACATTGTTGCCAGGATAAATAAACCGACACTGCAACGCATTCCACTTCCCAAACGGATTTGCCGCGGTGGAATACTCAAACCAGCCCGCCCACGAAATCTCCTTCAAGCTCGTGCATTTCTCAAATGCTTTCGAAGTAAAGGTGAAGGTCTTCTTCGTCTTGAACATCACATTCGTCAACCCCACCTTCCCCCAATAGCACCCAAATGTCGTCAAGTTCTCACCAAACTCCAAATACTTTAGTCCATTGCCACTAAACGATATACTGCAGAGAAAGTTATTAGGCAACGATTCTACACCAGGCCCAATCCGCATAGAAGGAATGCCACCACACCCCAAAAATTGATAATCGCCATTAAACGTAATCTTCTTCGGGGTGCCATCCGCATTCTTGCCAAAACCAATCTCCACCGCATTCGTCATTTTCGAATTTTGAAAGCAACGGGTATCCAATTTGGTCACACTCTCTGGCACGCATGGCTCGACAAGTGCAAGTGTCGCGGAATTTGGCAAACCATTACCAATGGTCTCAAGCGTGCTCGGCAAATGAATATATTCCAAATTGTTGCATCCGGCCAACAAAGAATCGCCAACTGTCTTGATGCCCTCTGGGGCGACAAAGTTCGTCAAGCTCGAGCAAGAACTAAAACACCATGTCGGAAAATCAAACGAGACCGGTTCCGTTGGCCAAACAATTTTTGTCAGCTTCGTCCAACTCGACAAACAATACGCCTTCATCCCCGTCACATGTTCAGGGAAATACAACGTCTCACATGAAGAATTGTTGCGCAAGTCGTCCATCCACGTAATCGTCGGCGTCCCTTCTGGAAGTGCCGCGTCGCGCAAGTCAATTTCCGTCGCCGTGCCATGCGACTGTATCCTAAGCTGACCTTGGCTATTCAGCGTAAACACCTGTGGCGTGACCCCATCCTCCACAATCTGCGTCAGCGTCGGCGCATTCGGAGTCGTGGTGTTATCATACACCCACTTTGCACTTGTACCATCCGCTTTCGCGGCAAAAATACCCCCCGCGACCATCGCCGCGAGCACCAACCATTTTGACTTCATAATCATAATCTCGTTATTTTACTAGGGGGCGAACCTTGTCAGCACTATGCCGACAAAACCTAATCCGCCTCTGTCGCCGTATATTATACCATATTTCCGAAAAAATATGTTCCATGAAATTATTCTTGCATCCCACATATCACCCCAAAATCCCCCGCGCCCACCATCAGCTGCCCCGCGTTTTGCCGCGGGGCGCTCCGCCGCCCCGCTACAAAGGGGGCTCGGGGCGCGAGCCCCGTCTATAACAAGC
>CAVIVB010000266.1:0-2779 GCA_963645785.1 bacterium | reverse complement strand
CGAGCTCGTGGGACTCCGGTGGCGTTATTGGACGAAGCCAGCAGACATTCAAGCCATTCAAATGAAGACGGCTGATTGTAAGCTTCAGTAAGATTTCCGATGAAGCGAAGGGCCTTTCTTTTGGGTTAATTGCGGGGTCTGGAGCTTCAAAGGATTGGGCGCGGCACTTGTGCCGCGTCCCTTTTATTTAACCTTCCACCCCAGCACATTCACCCAAAGACACCATGAAATTTATATCTGCACCGGGTGTAAGTCACTCCTAGACCGGGTGTAACTTGTGTCTAGACCGGGTGCAGCTTATGTCTAGACCGGGTGCAAATACAAGTTAGACCGGGTCTAGACCCGACTTGCACCCGGTGCAGACATGACTTACACCCGGTCTAGACACAAAATTCCCCCCGTAATGCCTCAAACATAATCCCTGGATACACCAAACACCCTCCCCTGCCGCACCAAAAGTGCCGCGGTTAGACGGTTTTCTTCTCTTGCTTTTCAGCCTTTTCCGCGGCAGATTTCCGAGCCTTCTCTAGGATTTCATGAAAGTGTTTCAACTCGGCTTCACGCCCGCCGCGGCGTTCATAATCCCCGTCCGCCATCTTCGCCTCACTTATTTCGATTCGCCAAATAGACGAATCCAACCATCACCCGCTCGCACATCACGCCCACAAACAAAATCGGATGACGCAAAATCTTCCGCCACTTCCCCTTCTCAATAAACACCCCCAAGTAGCGATAATAAAGCGAAAACTGCTTCTTCACGGCTGGATGATTCGGCCACTTCGCCTGGTACGCCGCCATCGAATGTGAGTAGTACGCCTTCTTTTCAAGGACGCGCTTCAAGGTCAGTTGGCGTTCATTGTGAATCAAATGATGTTCCAAAACTTCGCACGTCACCCCCAACGCCAGAACGCGAATATCAAGTTCCCAATCTTCCGGACCCGCAATCAAATTCTCATCGTACCCGCCCGTCTTTTCCAACACATCTTTCCTGAAAAGACGCAGCGCATCAATGCACGTTCCATTATAGAAGCTCCGCTCAAAGTTCCGCGCCCGAACGCGAAACCCCGTCCCCGTTCGCACTTCAGGAATCCAATACGCGGCAGTTTTTCCCTCGCGTCCCGCGGCAGTTTTCTCAAGGATTTCCTCCACCGTCTCAGGCGGAATAATCATATCCGCATCGATAATCATCGCCCACGGCGCGCGCCCTTTCTGCCAACCGAGGTTGCGTTGCGCGCTGCGCTCGGGCCCCTTGTCAAAAACTGCCGCGCCCAACTCCGCGGCAATTTTCTTCGTCTCATCCGTGGACGCATTATCAACAACGATGACTTCAACCTTCCCTTGTTCACGCGCGGCATCAAAAGAATGAATGCAGGCGGCAATATTCGCCGCCTCATTCTTCGTCGTGATGACCACCGTAAGTTGAAGCTCCGCCATCGTTAGACTTTAGACTTGCCACTCCTCGACCTTCGCCGTTTGTTCAACCGGCTTGTCGTAGATGTGCTTTTCATTAGGTGGCGGCGCTTTCGGTTCAAGCGCATTTTCGAACTTGGGGAGTTCGCGCTCCGGATAATCGCCCTTGAGGAAGGACGTTTTGCCCGCCGCATTGTGAGCCGTCACCGCACCCGTAAGTGCCGCGGCCGCTGCACGCTCCTCATCCGTCACCGCCTCACGCGCATCCACCGTCGCACGCGCCTCCGAATCCACGCCTTGCAACTTTGTGCCGCGCGGCGGAAGCTCCTTCAAAAGCGGATCATCGTCCTGAATCATCGTGCACTTGAGCGGCTCCTTGATGTATTCCTCAATCTCCGGAATCGCAAACGATTCATCCTCGTCCGCAAAGCTAATGGCAATGCCCGTATGCCCCGCGCGACCCGTCCGCCCAATGCGATGGACGTAATCTTCCGCCTCATATGGGAAGTCGAAATTGATGACGTATTCAATGTCGTCAACATGAATGCCGCGGCCCGCGACATCCGTCGCCACAACAATCTTAATCTGCCCATCGCGGAACGCATCAAGCACCATCAAGCGCTTGTTCTGATTGACGTCGCCCGACAACATTTCCACACTAATTCCGCGCACCTTCAACGATTCATACACATCTTCCGTCGTCGACTTCCGATTGCAAAACACAATCGTCCGCGCATCCGGATGAAGCGCAATATGGTTGAAGAGCACCTTGAACTTATCCTGCGCCCGCACAATGTAAACGACCTGCCGCACGGTATCCGTCGCGTTCGTCTCCGTCGCAACTTCCGCCTTGTACGGCTCCTCCATCCATTGCATCGCAAGCTTCATCACCGTCTCATTCAGCGTCGCCGAATACAACATCGTCGCCCGCTTTTCCTTCGGCGGCAAGCGCGACATAATCCGCCGCACATCCGGAATAAAGCCCATATCCAGCATCCGGTCCGCCTCATCAATGACGAGCGTATCCACATGCTCCAAATCAATGACGCGCGACTTCACAAAGTCGAGCAACCGCCCCGGCGTCGCCACCAGCAAATCAACCGGCGCATCCAACACCTCGCGCTTCTGGCGGTCATAATCCATCCCACCATAAATCGCAAGCGACCTCAGCCCGCAATACTTACCAATCGCATCCGCATCCTTGCAAATCTGAATGACCAATTCGCGCGTCGGCGCAATCACCAACGCCCGCGGCGTCCCGCCCGTCTTCGCACGGCTCTCCGGCGTCCGCAAATATCGCGTCAAAATTGCAACCAAAAACGCGGCAGTTTTCCCCGACCCCGTCTGCGCCTTGCCCGCAATATTCTTC
>CAVIVB010000265.1:0-2780 GCA_963645785.1 bacterium | reverse complement strand
GCGGGTGAAAAGTGCCGCGGTGGAGGACGTGGGCCAGTTGAAGGGCAAGCGCGTTCGGCAGGCGAAGGTGGTCGTTGAAAATAAGGCGCCGGCGTTTGGTGTGATGCTGAGTGTGAAGGGCGTAAGCTCTGTCGTGTGGGAAGCGAATTTTGTGACGCTTGAGCCCGGTGAACATACATTTATGTGCGCAGTGCCAGATGGGGTGAGCGCGGCAGATTTTACTCAGAATTTGAAAGTGGAAGATTTGGCTTCCGCACGAAAAGCAAAGGAAATAAAATGAAGAAGTTAGTGGTTGCGAGTTGTGCGCTTGTGATGGGCGCGAGCGTTTGGGCAGGCGAATTCACGAGCGCCTTGGTGGGCAAGGTTTCATTTACCGAGACGAAGGGTTGGGCCCTTACAGGAAAGGCGCAGATGCAGGCCGATGGGCGCGAGAAGTGGTCCATCAAATTTGCCGCGGAGAAGGAATTGATTCCGCCCACAACGAAGGTGACGTGCGCTTTTCCAGTGAAGGATGTGGTCGCGCGTTGGCACATGTCAACGGGGACGTTGCCGCCGAATTGGGCGAGTGGATTTTCATCCGCGATTTATAGTCGCGTGCCGGTGGTGCAACTCTTTTCGGATGCGAGTGAGAATCGCGCGACGATTGCGTGTTCGGAGGCGTTTCGGCGTGTGCATTTTCAATTGGGCGTCGAGGAAGAAACGGGGAATGCGATTTATTCGGCGACGTTGTTTTCTGAACCCGAAGCGCCGCGGAAAGATTATGAAGTTGAATTCTTGATTGATTTGCGGGATGTGTTTTATGCGGATGCGCTGCGGGGCGCGCTGAAGTGGTTTGAGGGGATGGCCGAGTATAAGCCCGTCGTGGCGCCCGCGGCGGCGTTTGATCCGCTCTATTCGTTTTGGTATTCCTATCATCAAAATGTAACGGCGGAGAATGTGGAGAAGGAATGTGCCGCGGCGGTGAAGTATGGCTTCAAGACGCTGATTGTGGATGATGGATGGCAAACGGATGATAACAATCGCGGCTATGCGTATTGCGGGGATTGGGAAGTCTCAACGAATCGCTTTCCTGATTTTCGCGCGCATGTGAAGAAGGTGCAGGCGCTGGGAATGAAGTATATGATTTGGTACGCGCTACCGGTGATGGGCTATCACGCGAAGAATTATGCGCGATTCAAAGGAAAGTTTTTGTATGATTATGGGCGGCTCGGCTATTCCGTTTTGGATCCGCGCTTTCCAGAGGTGCGTGAATATTTGATTGGCGTTTTCGAGCGTGCGGTGCGGGATTGGGGGATTGATGGATTGAAGCTTGATTTTGTGGATGCGATTGATTTGTTCTGCCTCGATGATGTGCATACGGACCCAACGGATCCAGCGGTGGCGGAAAATTATGCAGGGCGCGACATCAAAACAATTTCGCACGCGTTTGACCGATTGATGGTCGATTTGCATGCGCGCCTTGAGAAGATTCGTCCGGGGATTTTGATTGAGCTCAAGCAGAATTATGTGGGCCCGGCGATGCGCAAGTATGGCAACATGTTTCGCGCGTGTGATTGCCCGGCGGATTATCGCACGAATCGGACGCGAACCTTGGACTTGCGTTTGACGTCGGGCGAGACGGCCGTGCATTCGGACATGCTGATGTGGGGCGCGGGAGATTCGCCGCGGACGGCGTCGAAGCAATTTTGGAGCGTGATTTTTTCGGTGCCGCAGATTTCGGTTCGGCTGGAAGATGTGAGCGCGGCGCATCGGGCGAAGCTGAAGGAGATGGTGGATTTTTGGGTGGCGCATCGTGAGACGTTGATGAAGGGCGAGCTCAAGCCTATGCGGCCCGATTTGAATTATCCGATTGTGTATGCGTACGGCAAGGGCGAGCAAGTGATCGCCGTGTACGATGCGAACCAAGTCGTGAAGATTGACCGCACAAAAGGCGCGAAGGTTTTTGTTGTGAATGCGACGGATGCGGAGAGCTTGCTTGTGGAAGAAGGAAGTGCCGCGAAGCGCATGGCGATGAAACCCTGCGACGTGACAGAACTCTAAAGAGTATCTTTCCGCGGCGGTTTTGCTGTGGTGAATGCGTTCCGTCTTGACAAGCGGGGCGCATTTATGGTATACTATACATTGTTTTATGCAGAAGAAGAGATATAACGGCTTGAGAAGACCGCGGCAAAACTGCCGCGAAGGCCTTGTTTTACTGGGGTGCGCGGCACTTTTTAGGGGCAGAAGATGGTTGGAAGAGGGGGTTTCTTTGGGTGGGCGAAGGGGTTTTTATGGGTGCGAATGGGGGTTTCTTGGAAAAAGTCACATGTGGTTTTCAAAAAAGTCACATGTGGTTTTAAGAATTTCCACATGTGGTTTTTTACAAAGTCACATGTGGTTTTATCCAAGAGAGACTGGGAACGTACCAAAGGAAGGCAGGAATCGAACCAAGCTTGCTGAGGGAGTGGACCAATTTGAAGGGGAGAAAGTGCCGCGGAGGAGGGGAGAGGTTAGAGGGAGAGGAAGGAAATGAGGAGGGTGATGGAGGTGAAGCCTAGTGGAGAATACAAGAGAAGGCCTGGCGAAGAAGGGCACTTCTTGCTAGGCGGCGTATATTATCTCAAATTAATTTTCGGGGAAAAGTAAAAGGGGGATTTTGAAAAAGTTTGGGAGGTATGGGAGGGAGGGGAGTGGGATGGGGTTGCGGGGATAGGAGTGGATTTAGTGACAAAGAATATTTTCCCCCTTGAAAGGCGAGCGAAAATATGGTATAATATACGACAATTTACGCGACTGTAGCT
>CAVIVB010000264.1:0-2785 GCA_963645785.1 bacterium | reverse complement strand
AAAAGAAGTCTATGAAGTGACGCTGGACGATGAAGTTTTTCATGTAACAGCTGACGAAGCGAAAGCGAAGCACGAAAGAGCGTGCAAGTGGTTCCGCGAGGCGCAATTTGGTGGGATGGCGCATTTTGGTCTTTATTCACTCCTCGCGTGTGAATGGAACAATCAGCGTCCGTGGATGCCGTATTCGGAATGGATTCAGTCGCACATGTATATTCCACACAAGGAGTATGCGCATTTGGCGGAGGCGTTCAATCCAATTTTCTTTGACGCGGATGAATGGATTATGCGGGTGCGGGATGCGGGGATGCGGTATTTTGTTTTTACATCGAAGCATCATGATGGGTTTGCGATGTATCATTCGCGTGCGTCGGCGTATAATGTTGTGGATGCGACGCCGTTTCGTCGGGACATTGTAGAAGAGCTTGCGGAGGCGTGTCGTAAGCATGGCGTGAAGCTGGGCCTTTATTATTCGCAAGATTATGATTGGGCAGATCCCGATGGTGGCGGTTACAAGACGATTGACAAGGACCATACATACATGGGCCATTTGCGGGATTGCTCAAATCATTGGGATTGGCCAGACCGCGACAAAAAAGATTACGCGCGATATTTTGAGCGCAAGGTGAAACCGCAGGTCAAAGAGATTTTGACGCAATATGGGGATCTTTGTTTGATTTGGTTTGATGTGCCAACGACGATCAATGCGGCGCAGAGCAAGGAGTTGCGTGAGCTTGTCAAGAAGGTGCAACCGGGGTGTCTAATCAATTCGCGGATTGGGAATGGATTTGGTGATTATGAGGCTTCGGGGGATAATGCGACGCCGACGAAGAAGGCGGAAGGGCTTGCGGAGATGTGTGCATCGATGAATGAATCGTGGGGATACTCGCCAGCAGACCGCAGCTTCAAGACAGTCAAACAAATCCGCGATATGAAATTGACATGCCACAAATTAGGGTGGAATTATTTGCTCAATTTTGGTCCAGATGGATTAGGACGGATACCTGTTGATTCGCTGAAGATTCTAGAAGGTCTTGTTCCTTACAGGCAATGAAGATCTAAAAAATCTGGAGAAGAGCGCGAAGGATTTTACGCGCGAATCTCAACAAATGTGCCCGGCATTGAACGATCAGAAAGCGCTTCGGTGCCAATTGCGGAAAGTTCGTCGCCCGGCAGAATGATGCGTCCAGGCGTGAATGTGCAGGCCGCGGTGATGTCGTGCATGTCCTTTCCTGCGAGGTCGCGAGCCCAAACTCTCACATCTTTCGTGGGGCATTCAAATGCGATTGAACGGAACGAACCAAAAATCCCAATCGGCACATTGCGTGGGTCTTCGAAAATCGTGACGTCTGCTTTTGGGAACTTGAACCCCTTACGATTTACGACGCGTGGCAAGGCGGCAAGAGCAAGTGCGCCATTTGCATGCCGCATCGCCGTCACAAACGGCACGCCCTCGCCCACATCCACAACGTCTGGAAAAGCATTCATCCCGCGCGTGACAATTGCCGCGGTCGTTTGGGGAATGGTTTTATCCGCGATGATATTGAGCCACGTTTCATTCTTTGTGAATGTCCATTCATCCGTGAGCGTGGTATTCGAATAGCGCGTGGGCATGGCCTGGTTGGCGCCTTGTGGCGGGGCGAAGGTTTGCCAAGCGAGGGCGCGCGTGACTTCTCCGCAAGTTTGATGGCGCGCGATAAGGTCGCTTGATGTATTTTCCCAAATGGGGGCGCGCATGATCCCAAGGCTACAGGCGAGGCTCGCGCCGAGATAGGGCAAGTCTTCCACATTGATTTGTGCGTGGCCACCCGTCGCTTCTGCCGCGGTCAGCAGCATCAACACGCGCTCAATCGCGGATGGATAGAAAATGGGCGAGAGCATATCGTAAATGCGAAAGACGTCGCCACAGCGCATAAGGGCGGGGGCTTTCGAGCCAATGCGCACGGCATAATTCACATCGTTTAGAAGGCGGCCCTTGCTCACGATGTTGAGAATCTTCTTGCCCTCTTTCCAGCCTTCGTAACACCCATTCAGCGGGATGCCCCACGTGAGCGCATGTTCAATTTGTGTCGCGGGGCAATACTCCTTGGCGAGGCGGCTCATCATTTCGCGATAGGCGATGTCGGCATCGTGCGCGCCCCAATCCACTTTCAAATACGCAATCCCCGCTTCGCCACACCAACCCAACTTCCGCCGTAAATCTTCCTCTTGCACGGCTTTCGGTTCATGATGCGACCAACTTTCGCCCGGCGCTTGGCAGGCAACCCAAAGCCCGCATCCCGCCCAACCGAGGTCCTTCAGACGATGCGACAATTCGGCGAGGCGTTGAGCCGGCGTCCCTTTGATGGACGGAAATCGCTTCTCATTCAAAATGAGCGAACCAAACTTCGTCGTATGCTGATAGGGGTTGAGTCCATAATCGACATCCCATCCATCATCCAAAACGAAGTTCAAATTCTGCCGCGATTCAGGATACAAAGCGCGTGCCCAGCCTGCTTCGCCAAAGATTGTTTTCTCATCGAGATTATCGCGGCACCCTGGCAAGCCTTGATCGCCTGGAAACATCGATTCGCCTTTGGCCTTCATGAGGGCGATCGTGCGGGCTTGGGTCGCCCATGTGCAAAAGTAGTTCGGCGTGGGCGCGGCACTTTTGGGGCCAAACCCAAACGACGCGCACCCATCCAAAAAGGGGGCCATCCCCGCAGCCAAACTGCCGCGCAAAAACGTCCGACGATTCATTTCAAACTTCATAATGGCTTTTCTTCTTCTTTTTCTGATGAGACCTAAC
>CAVIVB010000263.1:0-2791 GCA_963645785.1 bacterium | reverse complement strand
AACGTCGTCCGCATATTTGTCAAGTGCGAGCGCATCGTCCAACCACGAAAGTATCTTTGAAAGCTTCATGACGCATATTATACCATATTTCGCCTTGTATGTGAACTGGAAATATGGTATAATATGTCGCGTCACATCTAAAAGGAGATTCTCTATGGTATTGGCATGTCTCACATTTTTGTTTGCTGCGTTCGACTTTGGAACGGTCTTTTCCGAGCCAGAGGCCTGGGACGAGACGGCGGTTGACTTCACAGTCGATGAGGCTCAGCATGGATTCAAGTTTGCGAGCGCAAAGCGTGACGCCGTCGTCAACATGAATAAGGGCGAATCGACGTGGAATGGGCTTCCGGTCTGGGAAGCGCGCATCCTTTATTCTCAGCCGAATGAGGGGCCTGAGCGAATTGAACTTTCGCTTTATAACCGTGGGGATGATCGTTTGGGCGAGGGGCTGAGCGAGGCGGAATTCAAGAAGGATATGCTTGCACGCATCAAGAAGGTTTTGAATGCGAAAGCAAAGGCATCACCTGAGACGAAGAAAGAATTGCGCACAGGCGGTTTCTCGCATTCGATTCGGTGGGAAAAGGCTACGCCCGCGGCAGAATTGACCTGGGGCACGACGGGTGGAAAAGCGCGCGGACGCGAGGTCGAGTTCGTGCGCCTCACCTTGTCTCGAGCCAAAAGTGCCGCGTCCGCGGTGAAGCGTGGCGCCGGGCCGATCTCGGGCGTCGCGGCAAAAGCGAAGGTCAAAAAGAATGTCCAAAAGAATGACGCGGGCGATGTGTGGATTGCAAATGTGCCGATGGTGGACCAAGGGCAAAAGGGATATTGCGCCGCGGCCGTTGCCGAACGCATCTTGAGGTATTATGGGCACAACATTGATGAGCATGAAATTGCACAGATGGCCGGCACCACGGCGGAAAGTGGCACATCGGTAGATGAGATGATCGCCACGATTAAGACGGTAGGGTCGAAGTGCCGACTCGGGTTCAATGCCATTGTTTCGATGGGTGGCAGTGTAAGGGGGCTCGAGAAAGAGATCGATCAATACAACCGCGCCGCCAAAGCCATGAAGGAACGCGAACTCTCACTCGATGAATTCACACACGGTAACACCATCTTCGTCAGTGAAATGCGCCGCGCCATGAAGCCAAAAGTCTTGAAACGCATGAGGATAAAGGACGCCAACTACAAAAAATTCCTCACGGGCGTCAAAACACAGATCGATCAAGGCATTCCCGTCATCTGGGGTGTGACGCTTGGGATCTTCCCGGAGCCAGGCGTTTTGCAATCGATTGGCGGGCACATGCGCATTATCATCGGCTACAACGATAAGACAGACGAGATTCTTTATACCGATACGTGGGGCGCAGGCCACGAATTGAAGCGAATGCCAGAGGATTGGGCCTTCACCATCACCCACGATGCCTTCTTTTTGCGTCCACTGTGACAAAGAAAAAATACCCCATTGACACGGGAACGGGAATATGGTATAATATGCGGCGTTTTCTCCGTTGTGGGGATATAGCTCAGTTGGTAGAGCGTCTCAATGGCATTGAGAAGGTCAGGGGTTCGACTCCCCTTATCTCCACCATTCTTTTTAAGACAAATTGAACGATGAAACGCATTGCATTGACAGGTGGGATTGCCTGTGGCAAGTCCTTGGCGGCACGGTTTTTGAATGCGTGCGGCGTCAAGACGCTCGATGCCGATGATATTGTTCATGAACTAATTCCCCAGGAAAAGCGCAAGATTCTTGCAGAAATTATTTTTAAAGACCCAGAAAAACGGCGTGAATTAGAGGGGAAAATTCATCCGATTGTGAGGGCGCGTTTGAGGGAATGGATGGAGGAAGGTGCCGCGGCGGGCGAGGAATTGCGCGTGGCGATCATTCCCCTTCTCTTTGAAGTTGGCTGGGAAAAGGATTACGATGAGGTGTGGTGCCTCGCCTCGCAACGTGAAACGCAGATTCGGCGCATGATGGAGACGCGCGGCTATACGAGGGACGAGGCTGAAGGACGGCTGGCCGCACAAATGGACGTCGCAGAAAAAGTGCCGCGGTCGGACCATGCGATTTGGAATGAGGACACGCCGGACGAATTGCGCGCGGCAGTTTTTGCGCTCGTCAAGGAAGTAAAAAGTCGTTAAGCGTCTTGAGCGCGGGGATTTGTTCGAGCGCGTAATGGGTGCCAAAGCGTTTCTCCGCTTCCATCACAAGGCGCAAATGATTGACGCTGTCCCATGGAGGAATGGATTCGTAGGCGGTTGTGCCTGAAAGCGTCTCACGCGGAACCTTGAAAAGATTGGCCGCGAAGGAGATAAAGGCTTCGCGATAGAGGTCTCGGCACGTGGTGAGTGTGCGAAATTGATCAATGGTGAGCGGTGTGGCCCAATCATTTTCAAGCGTCACGAGGAGGCCAAACGCTTTCAAAGAACACCAATCATCAAGTGTGCGAAAAGGCGTATCGAGATCGAGTGTTTCGACTTCAAGGACGGACGCAATGGATTGAAGAAAGGCGTTCATTGGGGCTTACTGAAAGACGACACCTTTTTTGAGGATGACGTTTGCGTAGATTGCGGTTTCGCCCGTGACGACGATAACGAAAGATTTGGCCGCGCGTTCGTAGAAGCCTGAGCGGCTCAGGAAGACGGGTTCGCGGTCCGTATACTTCTTGACGATGGATTTATATTCTTCCCAGATGGGGACGTTGAGGTCCTTATCGCAAGGGAGTTTATCCATGAGGAAGACGTTGTCGTTATAGGCGTCAAGCGGGAAGAGCGGGAGGATAGCGCG